>CAYWZR010000018.1:0-18746 GCA_964462885.1 uncultured Nitrospirota bacterium | reverse complement strand
TGTTAAACATGTAGAGATTTTTGAAATTATTGTCTTTGGTTTTCAACATGTTAGAGTGTTACTAACGATAAAAAATTAACAATGTCCTTGAACTAACATTGATTGAACTTTTTTCCAATCAATGACCACTGTTCATCCAATAGTCTACTACCCTTTATGTTATTCTAATCGACGCATAAACTGAGCCTAAGACTACGTTAGCTGTGTCTATAACATCTGGCCCTTAGGTCTGAAATTATTGAGGATGTAATGACTAAAAAACTAAGATTTGAACTTCTAAAAACAGACGGCTATGCCAGGCTAGGTAGACTGCATACAAGCAGAGGATTAATAAATACTCCCGTATTTATGCCTGTTGGCACTCTGGCCACAGTTAAGGCCATGACCCCTGAAGAGCTTGAAAGTATGGGAGCGGAAATCATACTCTCTAATACTTATCATTTATATCTGCGTCCCGGGTACAGAACAATACAACAGATGGGTGGCATACACCAATTCATGAATTGGAAAAGGCCAATCCTTACCGATAGTGGAGGATTTCAGGTCTTCAGCCTCGCAGGCTTGCGGAAGATACGAGACGATGGTGTCGAGTTCCGGTCTCATCTGGACGGCTCTGCGCATTTTCTCACACCGGAACTTGCTATTGAAATTCAGGAAGCCCTTGGTTCGGACATCATGATGGCCTTTGATGAATGCACTCCATATCCTGCATCTGAAAGTGATACGCTTAAATCTCTCAAACTGACCACCTCTTGGGCTAAAAAATGTAAGGTGGCTAAAAAAACCAGCCAAGCTCTTTTTGGAATTGTTCAGGGTGGCATGTTTCACCACTTAAGAAAACAAAGCTCTGAAGAGTTAATTGATATCGGTTTTGATGGTTATGCGATGGGCGGTTTAAGCGTGGGAGAGCCAAAAGAACTTATGTATGATATGCTGAATTTTACAACTCCGATACTTCCCAAAGAGCAGGCGCGATACCTTATGGGCGTGGGTGATTTACCGGACATACTGGAAGCGGTCGGTAACGGTGTAGACATGTTCGACTGCGTAATGCCCACAAGGAACGCACGAAACGGCATGCTTTTTACAAGCAGGGGAAAGGTTCGTGTAAAGCGGGCAGAATATAAAAACAATCCTGATCAGCTAGATCCGGAATGCTCCTGCTACACATGCAGAAAATATTCTCTATCCTACCTTCATCATCTTTACATGTCCAAAGAAATACTTTCGATGCGTCTAAACACAATTCATAATCTTCACTTCTATATCTCATTTATGAAGGACATGCGGACCGCTATAGGTCAGGGAAGCTTTGACTCTTTTAAAAGCAAGTGGATGGAGATTCTAAAACAACATGTCTAAGTTTCAAGTAATCACAATTATAATGCCCACCTTGCCAGCAAAACCATGCATCTGCTGCAATATCATAAGTCCCAACATGGCATAAAGATTCTTGCTGAATAGTCCATTTTAATTTACTTCATGGGAATGTTGTGTCAAAATATGCACCGGTAAGTCTGGCATAATTTCTTCTGAGGGCTCTAAGTAATACTAATGTACAAAACCAGCACGTTTCATTTTTTTTACTGAGGGCCTGACTCTTGGCTCTGATACAGGTTCATTAACTCGAATGCTAGTACAATTAGTTACAGTTGGCATGGAGATAACATGAAACTAAAGCGTAGAAACAAAATGACAATTATTTCCCCTCTTTTTTCTTTGTTTTTTTGTTTACTGCTGTCAACAGGTTGTGCGCTGCACAAGCCGCAGCCCATAAATCTACCAGTATCTGTCCCGGAATCTTTTGCTGAGCAAGCTTCAACTCCATCTAAACCGGCTATACCTATCCAGCGGTGGTGGGAATCCTTTAATGATCCCAAGCTGAACGCCCTGATGAAAGAAGCCTTTTCGAATAACCTCGACCTGGCCCAGGCCTATGCACGACTCGATCAGCTTGAAGCTGTATACCGGACCACGAGGTCGGCACAGATTCCGTCCCTGAATTTAGAAGGATGGTGGAGCAAGGAAAACACTCCGAGTTTTTTCGGCAATAACACCGGCAATAGCCACATTTTCTCTCTGGCTGCGGCTTACGAACTCGACCTGTGGCAGAAATTGAAGTCCAAAACGCAAGCTGCCAGTCTGGAGATAGCAGCATCGCAGGAAGAGATAATGGTCATATACCTAACTATCTCCGCCCAATTGACAGACAACTACTATCTGGCAGTTGAACAACGCGAGCAGCTAGAACTTACAGACCAGATTATTGACTCTTTTACTGATACCTTGGCACGGGTAGAGCAACGCTACCGTGAAGGCCTGGTTCCTGCACTGGATGTTTATCTTGCTCGGCAGAATCTGGCTGCCGCCAAATCGCGTCGGCCTGGTCTAGATTCATCTCTAGCACAGGCTGAACATGCTTTGGCCATTTTTCTAGGACACTACCCCAAACGTAATATTAACATGGCAGGAGATCTGCTTAAACTTCCAGAGACTCCTGCAGCCTTTCCTGCGGGCCTTCCTTCGGAGCTTTTGGCAAGGAGGCCTGATGTTGAAGCTGCTCTACTTCGCCTTAAGGCAAGTGATGCGCGAATTGCGGTGGCTATTGCCGAGCGTTTTCCTTCCTTTAACCTGCTGGGCAACTACGGCACAATGAGCCTTGTTTTTAGTACCGGGGATCTTAAAGGCATGTTTTGGAAGGTGTTGGTCGATACAGCATTTCCGATTTTGGACGGTGGAAGAAGAAAGGCAGAAGTGGAGAGGACAAAGGCGATTTTCCGGGAAAACCTGGCCCTTTATCACAAAACAGTGCTTGGCGCTTTTAAGGAAGTGGAAGATGCTCTGGTAAGTAATCGCACTACTGAAGAACGAATTGTCAGCCTGGAAGAAAGGGTCGAGGCAACCGGAGCTGCGCTTCGTCAATCGGTTGAACGGTATCTTGAGGGTCTTTCTGATTACCTTCCGGTCCTCGCTGCCCAGGCAATACATTTTGATGCCAGAAGAGACATTCTGGCTGCCCGTCGGCAGTTGATCTCAGATCGTGTGAGTCTGGCGCGTGCGCTAGGAGGGGAGTGGATGAAGAAGGATTTTAAAGAAGGGAAGAAATCATGAATTTCAATAAAAACAAAGCAATGAAAATAGTTATTCCGGTTGTGATCATCCTGGCTGGTTTTGCAATCATGCAGATCCTGGTTCTGCGCAGGCCAGCTCCGCAAAAGGAGGTAAAAGAGCACCCAGGCCTTCTGACAGAGGTGGTAAAAGTCCGCAAAAAGGATCGCAAAATCAGAGTTTTTGCAACTGGCACAGTCAAGGCCCGTCAAGAGGCCACGCTAACTCCCCAAGTAAGTGGTGTGATCACATTTATATCTCCGTATTTTATAGCAGGTGGTTTTTTTAAAAAAGGAGAATTGCTCTTTAAAGTCGAAGACCTGGATTACAAACTTGCCGTTGATCGTGCAAAGGCAGCAATTGCACAGGCTGAACTCGAGCTTGCAAAAGAAGAAAGCAACGCACGGATAGCAGATCTCGAATGGCGAAGGATGACAAAAAACAACAATGATCTGCCAAATCCTCTGGTTCTTTATAAGCCTCAATTAAAAAAAGCACGAGCCAATGTGTTATCAGCTAAGGCAGAGTTAACGCAAGCGGAGTTAAACCTGCGGCGTACATCGGTTAGCGCTCCTTTTAACTGCCGGATCAGGCGGGAAAATATCGATTGGGGGCAGTATGTAAGCGCAGGAGCAAGCATCGGTACAGTTGCGGGAACCGATATTGCAGAAATCGAAGTTCCGCTTTCACTTAAAGAGTTGCAGTTGATTGATATTCCGAAACAGGGGTCAAAAAAAGCCGGTTCTCCGGCAACGTTGGAAATCAAGGCTGGAAGCAGAGCCTTTACATGGGATGGCCGTGTGGTTCGCTCTCTTGGAGAGTTCGACCCTAAAAGCCGTATGGCAAAAGTGATTGTGGCTGTAAATGATCCTTACCAAAAGAAGGCACAGAACATCATAAAAGGAAAACCAGACCTTGAAATAGAAATGTTTGTAGAGGTTGTAATTGACGGAGATATTCTTAAAAACGTAATCCCTATCCCCAGGCGTGCCCTGCGCCATGAGAGTATAGTCTGGATTGTGGATGAGCAGAACAAACTTCGTATCCGGCATGTAAAGGTCGTTTGGAAAGAACACGAGATTGTCCTGATTAAAGAAGGCTTGAAGGACGGAGACCTCCTGATTCTTACCTCGCTGCCAGGCGCGGCTGACGGCATGAAGCTAAGACCTTTTGAACAAGGAGCAACCAAAAAGTGAAAAGCGCAGTTAAATGGATGACTCATAACCATGTGGTTGCCAATCTTCTTATGGTTGTGCTGGTTATTGGCGGACTTGTCAGAATGCCAATGATCAAGCAGGAGGTTTTTCCTGAAATTAGCCTGGATATGATTCAGGTTACTGTAGCCTATCCTGGCGCTGGCCCTGAAGAGGTGGAAGAAGGAATAATTCTTCAAATAGAAGAAAACCTGACTGGCGTGGAAGGAATTAAGCAAATAAAATCCGTGGCCAGGGAGAGTCTTGGTACAGTAAACGCCGAACTTCTGCCCGGGGAAGATCCCAACCTGAAACTTCAAGAGATAAAAAGCGAGGTGGACCGGATCATTACATTCCCTGAGGATGCGGAGAAACCGGTGATTACCAAACTTCTGAACCGCTACGAGGTGATATCGCTGGTGGTCTACGGCAATGTTTCGGACCTGACACTGAGACAACAAGCTGAGAGAATCCGAGAGGAGTTGCTTACTTTTTCAAATATATCTCAGGCCGATTTAAGCGGAGTTCGGCCCTATGAGATATCCATCGAAATACCGGAAGAAAATCTTCGCAGGTACAACCTAACCCTAAGTCAGGTGGCCAATAGAATAAAACGCGCATCTCTTGATCTGCCGGGCGGTACGATCAAGACCAAAGGTGCAGAGATACTTCTAAGGACCAAAGAACGGCGTTACACCGGGCCAGAGTATGACGATATCTCGGTACTGACCAACCCTGACGGCACACAGGTTAAACTTGGAGACATCGCCTGGATCAAAGATACTTTTGCAGATACCGGCTTATCAGCCCGTTTTGACGGAAAACCTGCGGCTATGGTTAAGATTTATCGTGTAGGCGACCAAAAGCCGCTCGAAATTTCAGACACCGTCAAGAAATACGTAGAGCAGAAACAGGCTGGCCTGCCGGATTCACTAAGTATCGCCACATGGAATGATACAGCGGAACTCTTACATAGTCGTATGTCGCTTCTGGAGAAGAACGCGATTCTCGGTCTGAGCCTGGTTATTATAATTCTGGGACTTTTTCTTGAGATTCGGCTGGCTTTATGGGTTATGCTCGGCATTCCGATCTCGTTTTTAGGAGCCATGCTGCTGCTGCCGGCCCTGGATGTCTCTATCAACATGATCTCTCTCTTTGCTTTTATCCTGGCCCTTGGAATCTTGGTCGATGATGCCATTGTGGTTGGAGAAAACATATACGCTCATAGGCAAAAGGGAATTCCATATTTAAAGGCTGCCGTAGATGGAGCGTTGGAAGTAGCTGTGCCTGTGACTTTTTCTATTCTGACAACAATCACCGCTTTCCTTCCCTTGATTTTTGTAAGCGGTATGATCGGAAAGTTCATCAGGGTTATTCCACTGGTTGTAGTATCACTTTTGGCTGTATCACTTATTGAATCCCTATTTGTTCTGCCGGCTCACCTGGCCTTTGGAGGCCCCAGGCCTACCTCCCGCGGCTTGATAGGAGCTATCGACCGAGTTCGAACCGGGTTTGGAAAAAAATTAGATCTCTTTATCTTTGGGCCATACCGGCGTTTTTTAGAACTATCCCTCAGGAATCGTTACACCACAATAGCAATTGGTATCGCAATTTTATTTCTGGCCTTAGGAATCGTAAAAGGTGGGATTCTAAAATTTCACTTTATGCCGGTGGTTGACGGTGATGTAATCACGGCCTCACTTAAAATGCCCCCTGGAACACCAATTGAAGAGACTGCCAAGGTGCAAAAATTTATTGAAGAAAAGGCCATGGAAGTTGTTGCCGAATATGATAAGGCACGCGCTGATGAAAGCTCCATCCTGCGCGATGTTTATGCAATGGTCGGAGGCACCATGATCGAAACAGGCCAGATGGGAGCAACAGTTGATTCCAGGGCACATCTATCCGATATGGCCATTTTCCTGAAAGAAAGTGAAGAACGTGGAATACCTGCAGTTGAGATCGAAAACCACTGGCGCGCCAAGGTTGGCGAAATTCCTGGTATTGAGTCGCTTGTGTTTATGTCCAACGTAATTCGAATGGGAGCCAATATTGATATACAACTTGCTCATGAGGATTTCAACGTTCTTGCTACAGCCTCAAAACAGATCCAGAATGCCCTTGCCGCATATCCCGGGGTTGGAGATATTCAAAGCAATTACTCCAAAGGAAAACTGGAGCTTAAGTTCCAGCTTACGTCCGAGGCCGACACCCTTGGGATTACTGAAGAGGAACTGGGGCATCAGATAAGGGCAACCTTTTACGGAGCCGAAGCACTCAGGCTACAGCGTGGACGAAACGAGGTTAAGGTTATGGTAAGGTACCCGGAGAAAGACCGCAAAAACCTCTGGAATCTTGAAACAATGCGAATTCGTTATCCTGGAGGCGGAGAACTTCCTATTACCAAAGCCGCCAATATTACAGAGGGACGTGGTTTCAGCGAAATCAATCGGACAGGCAGAAAAAGGGTTATCAATGTCACGGCTACGGTAAATGATAAAGTAGCTAATGCCGAGGAAATACTTGCAGATCTTAAAAAAACAGTGCTTAAAAAACTGGCCGAGGATTATCCGGGCCTGACATTTAATATGGAGGGAGAGGAAAAGGAACGCGCAGAATCAATGGGCAGTATGGCACAGGGATTTATGCTGGCCATGATAGCCATGTTTGCTCTGCTTGCCATTCCCTTTAGAAGCTATAGCCAGCCATTGCTGATCATGGCAGCCATACCTTTTGGCCTGGTCGGAGCAATTGCAGGACACCTGATCATGGGATTCAAACTGAGCATGCTTAGCATCTTTGGAATTGTTGCCCTCTCAGGAGTGGTAGTAAATGACTCTCTTCTTCTGATAGATAAAATAAATCGAAATCAGCGTGGAGGTACTGCTCTTTTTCAGGCTGTAGTCGATGGAAGCACACGGCGATTCCGACCGATTCTTCTGACCTCACTTACAACATTCTTTGGCCTCATGCCCATGATTATGGAGACAAGCGTGCAGGCCCAATTCCTTATCCCTATGGCCATCAGCCTCGCCTTCGGCATTTTATTTGCCACAGGCATCACTCTTATTCTAATCCCTTCGCTCTACTTAGCGCTGGAAGACATACGCAGTTTAGTCGGACTTGGAACTCATCTTAATAACGCGCATGTGGAGGATTGAAAAGGCATAGAAAGACTGATAGCTTAATGTCTATACCGTAAGGCTTCATTTTTTATTGGCACTTTTTAAGTAGACATTGAAAGCCATACACGTTTACTTTTCTAAATAAAATCATGTTTTTCAAACTACCAACTTTTTACGTTCTGGTCATTGATCGAAAGCTGTCGTCCCTTTACAATACTAGTATCCTTACCTAAAGCTGTAACAAAAAAACTGTCTGCCGTTGTACGTACTGTCTGGATTGTAAGTGTATAAATAAATAGCAGATCAGCCTCAGCTCCCGGGGTGAAGGCAGGAAGAAAATCTTCGATACCACCATCATCAGCAAGAGTCCCGTTGTAAGTTAGCATTGTTGTAGCACAAGCATTGGCAGCATCCCGGAAATAGCAGTTGTTTTCCGCAAAAAACTCCTCTTCAAGCAGACGTATCGATTCCAGATTGGTTTTGGCTTCTGTATATGCGGCTTTTGTACGTTGGCCAAGAAAAAGTGGAACCGCAATCGAAGCCAGAATTCCAATGATGGCAAGAACTATCAATATTTCAATAAGTGTGTAACCTGTTTTGTTTTTTTGCATAATACTCACCTTCCTTAATGTTATTTCATAATTATTATAACTATTACAATTAATCCCGATAATTAATCATCCCGCAAGTTTTTGTAAGAGTAATGTCATCTGTTTCTTCGGTCTTGTCTTTACTCCCCTGCGGTTATCAGTACTGAATATACCTCACCTGCTCCTCCTGTAGAACTCTTTGTCGTGCCAGACAACTGAACAGTCATCGTAGCATCATTGGGAATACAGGTGAGTTGGCCCTGTGCGGCAGCAGATGTCGTACCAATTGCAGCAAACAGATCAATCGAAGGATCAAACGGGCTTTGCTGGTTGAGGTTGTTGGACTGTGTAATATACAGCGTACATATATCTGTGGCTATGCTTGCCTGGGCATAAGTGGCATTATTGGCCAATCCATACCTCGCCTGACAGATATCTATGTCTACAATACCATCGCCGGTGTTGTCCACCTGTTGCCTATCTTCGTGTGCATCACACTGCTTTGTTGTGGCACTTACAGCGTAAAGGATGGAATCCATTGCTGCAGCATTATTCATCCATGCGTGCAGTTCTTGTCTAGCACCATCAAAGCTCTTTTGCAGAGCTTTGATCTTTGCCTGCTCTCTTTGGCCCATAAATGCCGGTATGGCTATGGCAGCAAGAATTCCGATTATTGCAACCACGATCAACAGTTCGATCAGTGTGAAGCCTTTTTCGCTTCTAGCATGTATCGCATTGTCAAAAGATTGCTTGAAATTATTCATAATCATAAAATAATAATGGACATAAAATTCACTTTTTTTCTCGTAACAGATTCCATTTTTTTAAAAAAGTTCACTGACAGATTGTGCCTTAATAAAAATACCCACCTGATTAGAATCTGCAATCAGGTGGGTATCCATAAGGCAAATTAACCTTAATTATTCTCCTGCGGTTATCAGTACTGTATATACCTCACCTGCTCCGCCAACAGAACTCTCCGTTGTGCCTGTCAACTGAACAGTCATCGTTGCATCATTGGGTATACAGCTAAGCTGCCCTACTGCGGTAGCAGCATCAGTGCCCACTGCGGCAAACATATCACTAGCAGGATCAAACGGGCTTTGCTGGTTAAGGTTGTTGGACTGTGCAATATACAACGTACATATATCTGTTGCTATGGTTGCCTGGGCATAAGTGCCAGTATTAGCAAGTCCGTACCTCGCCTGACAGATATCCAGATCCACGATACTATCGCCATCAGTGTCCACCAGTGGCTTAGCTACATGTGCATCACACTGCTTTGTTGTGGCATTTACAGCGTAAAGAATGGGTTCCATCGAACCTGCATCATTAAGCCATGCCTGCAATTCTTTTTTGGCTCCTTCAAAACTCGCCTGCAAAGCTCTCACCTTTGCTTTTTCTCTCTGCCCCAGGAATGCTGGAATGGCGATGGCCGCCAAGATTCCGATGATTGCAACCACAATTAGCAGTTCGATTAGTGTGAAACCTCTTTCGTCTCTTGCCTTCATTGTTTCGATTGTTTTAAACATTTTGATTTTCTCCTTCTCTCGTCTTTTTGACGGAATGATTTCCTGCTTTTAGAATAAAAACCAGAAAAACTGGCTTGTTTTTATAACTTTCACCTCCTTTGAATATAGTGTTAATCCTGCAACTTTTATAGCAACAAGTATGCCAAGGTGTAGCATCTTCGTAAAAACCTTATAATATCATGGCGTTACCAAGTAAACCCATTATAGATAAAAGGGATTGCAAGTAAAATATATTGACATTTTTTGTCACTTAGTTCTCTTTTTCGGCAATATCAACTGGAGACTTTAGTAGAGTCAAGTGAATTTAACCACAGCAGAAACAGTTAAAGCATGGCTTGAAACTACAAATCGCTAAATTGACAACAAAAACCATGCCCATGTATTCTAGAAAGCAACCAAAAGGGCTACTGTCTAAAGCAATTCTAAAAATCCTTTGTGTTCTTTATCTTCTTCGTTGTTAATAATATTTCTGAATTTTTTTGAATATTTTTTGAAAAATTAAGAGATCTTTAGTTTAAAAATAGTTTTGTGTACAATAATACGTTTGTAAACTTTCTCAAGACTAAACAGCTATGAGCCAAAAAAACAAAAAAGACCTTTCGATCGTCGCCAAGATTTGGAACCTTTTCTCTTCGGTTACGCTGGCTATTGTGCTGATTGCTATGCTTGCACTTACTTCAATTGTTGGCACGGTTATTGAACAAAACGCGATTAAAGCCCGGAACATACAGGTAATTTCCACTTTTGTCGGGGAATCTATGGCACCTGCGGCTTACAGATTCCTCGATGCGTTAGGATTTATGGACATGTATCACTCCTGGTGGTTCCTTTTACTTCTTTGTCTGCTTTCGCTTAACCTGCTGGTCTGCTCTTTTGATCGCCTGCCTCGCATCTGGAAGCTGGTTACCGATCCAATGATTCCGCTTAAAGAAAACGTGATTCGAAACCTAAGTATTAAAAGCGAATCGAGCCTGGCAGCACACCCAGAAGACGTCTGTAAGGCTGTGAAAGAGGTTATAAAGTCCAAGGGATTCGTTCCTAATGTCAGCAAAGAAGACAACGGTTCTTTGCAGGTTTACGGGCAGAAGGGAGCATACTCCCGGTTAGGCGTCTATGTTGTTCATTCCAGCATTTTGATCATTTTCCTAGGCGCAATCATCGGGGTTGTCTGGGGATTTAAAGGAGGATTAAACCTTACAGAAGGTTCAACCTCGGATGTGGCGTATCAGTATGGAAGCGGTAAACCAATTCCACTTGGCTTTACAATAAAATGCAGTTGGTATGAAACCGAATTCTACGGCGGCTCGGACATGCCAAAACTCTTTAAAAGCGAGCTATCGATTTACGAAAACGGCAAGGAAGTACTTAAGAAGTGGATTCGTGTTAACGACCCGCTGAGATACAATGGAATTACATTCTACCAGTCTAGTTTCGGCTTTAATCCAAATCCGTCAAACGGCTGGTTTGTTTTAAAGGCAATTGTTCCGGGAAGAACGGAAGAACTGATTTGGGCCAGAAAAAATAAAACATTCCAGATTCCAGGTACTGAACATACCGCTACAATAGTGGACTTCTCTCCTGCCCTGGCCTCGGACAGACAGACAGGACAACTTTTCACCTATGCCGAGTCGATGAATAATCCGGCGCTTAAGATCCAATACATTACTGAAAAGGGAGTAAAGGTTGGCTGGATATGGAAAAGATATCCCGAAACCGGCAAGCTTGATGAAGGCGTATCTCTTGAATTTATGCATTACTGGGGGGCTCAGTACACCGGACTTCAGGTACGCAAGGATCCGGGAGTGTGGCTTGTCTACCTGGGATGTATTTTAATGTCACTGGCCCTGTATGTTGCATTTTTTATGAGTCATCGCAAAATATGGTTTTTGATTCAACCCGGGCCTGATAAAGGCCGGACCAATATGCTGCTGGGAGCCAGTGCGCATAAGAACAGGCATTCATTTCAGAAGGATATTGATAGTATGGTCTCTCATATAGAGTTAAGGCTGGGAGGAAAAAAATAATGGAAAGTTCAGAGCTTTTTAACGTCTCAACGTTTGCATATATCCTGGCCATGATCGCCTATGTCGCCTACTTGGCCTTCAAAAACAAGGGTATAGGAATCGCGGCCACCGGAATCACCATTATGGGTTTTACAGCGCAGACGGCTGCAATTCTTGTCAGGTGGAGCGAATCTTATACTCAATGGATGCATTTCTCGCCAGACAGTTCATTTCTGCTTGGCGTTGCACGGTCGGCTCCGCTTAGAAACCTCTATGAGTCACTTGTCTTTTTTGTCTGGTCGCTGATTATAATTTATTTAATAATAGAGTTTGTATATAAAAATAGATCTCTGGGTGCATTCGTAACTCCAATTGCCGGCTTGGCTCTGGCCTTTATCGAGATGCAGGGGATGTCTAAAGATATCTCTCCGCTTGTGCCGGCACTCCAGTCAAACTGGCTGATCGCGCATGTGCTTATAAGCTTCTTCGGTTACGGAGCCTTTGCTGTTTCTTACGGCACAGCCAACATACATCTTATCCTTGCCTCAACCGAGCGAAAGGCTCCATCGTACTTGTTCTGGTCATTCACATTCAGCTTATTTGTCTGGACCTTGCTTCTTATGACTACAAGAACCCTTTTTATGCCGGATCTGCAACCGACTCAGATGTCTTCGTTTTGGTTTTGGACTGCTCTGGCTTATCCAGTGCTGTTTTTTATCATATGGCGTTTTGGGCTGTTGCTTCAAAAACCATTATCGTTTTTCTCCCTGTCAGCCGATATGCTTGACGAAATTACTTACAAAAGCATCGCGACCGGCTTCCCCTTGCTTACACTAGGCATAATAACCGGGGCTATCTGGGCAGACAGCGCCTGGGGTACTTACTGGAGCTGGGACCCGAAGGAAACATGGTCACTGATAACCTGGTTTGTATACGCGTTGTATCTGCACAGCCGTTTAATGAGAGGCTGGCGGGGCAAAAAAACAGCGGTTTTGTCATTAATAGGCTTTATTTCGGTTATTTTTACCTATCTTGGAGTAAACCTGCTTCTTTCCGGACTGCACGCTTACGGCGGCGGTTGAGACAATTACCGCAATGATAGTCACTGTTATAATAATGTTTTAACTGATGATCGAACAGCCTCTGCTGAAGCGCTAAAGGCGTGAAGTTCCTCTTCAGATAGATCTAATTCAAGGATTTTCTCTACCCCGGAAGCACCCAACTTCACCGGTACTCCTGAGTATACACCCTCTATATCGTACTGCCCTTCAATCAGGGCAGAGCAGGGAAATATACGTTTTTCGTCAGAAAGTATCGCCTCTGCCATCTCGGTAGCAGCAGCAGCCGGAGCGTAGTAGGCGCTTCCGGTCTTCAACAATCCCACAATCTCTGCACCACCTGAGCGGGTTCGTTCTATAAGCGCTTTCAGCCGCTCTCCGGAGATAAGTTCCGTGATCGGAATGCCTGCTACTGTGGTGTAGCGCGGCAAGGGCACCATTGAGTCTCCGTGTCCGCCCATGACAAGGGCATAAACATCACGCACGGAAACTTCTAGCTCCATAGCGACAAAGCTCCTGAAACGCGCCGAATCAAGAACTCCACCCATACCGATTACTTTACGGGCCGGGAATCCGGTTGCCTGCCATGTAAGTTGGGCCATTACATCCATTGGATTACTGACAACTATAACAACAGCCTCAGGTGAAGTTTTTTGTGTCTCTGTAGCCACTGACCTTACTATTTTTGCGTTTGCCTGTAAAAGGTCGTCTCTGCTCATTCCAGGTTTTCTGGGAAGACCTGCGGTAACTATTACAAGATCAGAACCAGCGGTCTCAGAATACTCATTAGTTCCGGTCACGGAAGATGAAGAGTCCCAAATTGGACAAGCTTGTGTCATATCAAGAGCTTTGCCCTGTGGAATTCCATCCGTAATATCCAGCACTATTACATCACCAAGACCTTTCTGGGCAATAAGCTGCGCAGTAGATGCCCCGACATTTCCGGCCCCAACAATTGTGATTTTGTTCTTCATTAAAAAAATCTCCTTTTCGACATAGGGATAAATCTTAACATTATCAACATGTTAAAAGAAACAATGACAATTTCTAAGTTAAGGCAAGATACAAACAAATTTACTTTGCATTGCCATTTAGAATAGAAGTTAAAACAAATTTACGATATCAGCATTGCTACCTTATGTTATATTTCTTATTATGGATGGGGCAAGTGATACATTAATTTTAAGAGTGAAAGGTGGCAGGATTGAAGAGCTGATAGACCAGGTTGCCACCGAAATGACCTTTACCCTTTACGTAAATGGCGAGTTTTTGGTCTCGCTCCTGTGTACGCCTACTGAACTGGACTCC
This sequence comes from uncultured Nitrospirota bacterium, assembly GCA_964462885.1. Taxonomy (GTDB): domain Bacteria; phylum Nitrospirota; class Thermodesulfovibrionia; order SZUA-242; family SZUA-242; genus JALUUO01. The sequence goes on along the minus strand of CAYWZR010000018.1, from coordinate 4,829 downwards.
ATGGCTGTTGGCTTTCTTATTTCCGAGGGTTTTTTAATGCCGAATGAACGGACGCTTCTGTCCGTGAAGATTGATAAGGATGCCGCTTCAGTTTCGGTTAGCATAGACGGCTCGGTCGAGAATAAAAAACAACTACACCGCAGAAAAACAATTTCATCCGGCTGCGGACAGGGCATAACCTTCACTGGCGCGCAAATATTAAGCAAACTACCGGCAAACCGGGCATCACTTAGTATTTCGCCCGAGCAGGTCCAAGCTCTTCTGCATGACTTTAAAGGTATCTCTGACCTTTATGCAACCACTGGCGGAGTTCATAGCGCAGCGCTTGTGGACGGGAACCGTATAAGCCTGTTCTCTGAGGATCTAGGCCGCCATAACGCCGTAGATAAACTTATCGGCAAGGCATTTCTTGCCGGCATCCCCATGGACGACAAGATTCTCATATCAAGCGGCAGGGTGTCAGGAGAGATCATGACAAAGGTTATACGAAGCCGGATACCTATACTTATAAGCCGTGCCGCGCCCACTTGTATGTCGGTTTCATATGCCGAGGACCATGGTATTACACTAATAGGTTTCGCCCGCGGAAACAGGATGAACATATACTCTCACCCCTGGCGGGTGAGAGGAAAAGACTAGGGTTTAATTGGTAGTTTAATGTTTTGATCGGTCTGATCCGTCCGATTGGTCGGATCAGACCGATCAAAAAAAGAAAAAAAGAAAAAATGAGCACAACATTTGACATGCTGGGCCGCAGTGCGACTGTGTCCCTGGCCGAGGCCCTACGCCTTATGCGCCTGCACCTCTTGCCAGGCAACCTGGAGGAAGAAAAACTTCCTCTTGAAGAGGCGCTTGGCCGTATCACTTCACAGGAAGTCCGGTCACCGGAAAACCTTCCTGCATATCCACGCTCAACAATGGACGGCTATGCTGTTAGAGCTCGGGATACATTCGGCGCATCAGAGGGCCTGCCTGCCTACCTGGAGGTAAGCGGCGAGGTACGAATGGGCGAACTTCCTGTTGATGGACCAATGCCCGGAACATGCCTCAAGATAGCCACGGGAGGTATCATACCGCCTGGCGCCGACGCGGTGGTAATGCTTGAACATACGGTGAATGTGGACGAACGCATGATAGAAGTCGTACAAGCTGTGGCAGAAGGCGGCAATGTGATTGCAACAGGTGAAGACGTTTCAAAAGGCCAAACTCTGCTTCATGAGGGGCACAGGCTTCGCCCGCAAGACCTGGGTCTACTGGCAGGTCTTGGCATTGCCAGCCTAGTGGCCAGAAGAAAGGTGAAAGTGGGTATTTTTTCAACAGGTGACGAGGTAGTTCATTTCCGCGAAACCCCGGCTCCGGGAAAAATTAGAGATATAAACTTCATAAATCTATCAGCACTCACAAGCGAGGCCGGCGCTCTGCCGACATATTACGGTATAGTGCCAGACAACGAATCCAGACTCTTGGAGGTTGCCCGAAAAGCACTTAACGAAAACGACATAATGCTTTTTTCCGGTAGCAGTTCCGTAGGCGCTCGTGACCTTGGCGAACGGATAATAAATACTCTGGGGCCGCCGGGAATTATTGTTCATGGCGTTTCGATAAAACCCGGTAAACCCGTAATTATCGCTGTAGCCGAAGGCAAGCCGGTCTTCGGGCTTCCAGGGCATCCTGTTTCTACATCGGTTTCGTTCGAGTTATTTGTTCTACCTGCCTTGAAACATATAGCCGGGATTCAGGAATCAGGGCTTCCCCAATGGCGGACGATTCAGGCCCGAATAATGAGAAACATAAACTCCGCGCCGGGACGAACAGACTTTATCCGTGTAGAAGTACGCATATTACCGGATGACAAACCCGCAGAGGCGTATCCGGTGCTTGGAAAGTCAGGGGCCATATCCACCCTGGTCAAAGCCGACGGCTATGTGGTTATCAGCGAAAACCGGCAGGGGATAAAAGAAGGAGAAATAGTAGAAGTTCGGCTTTTTTCATAAGAAAAAAAGAAATGAAAACAAGTATTTTAAAAAAATGAAAGAAAGAAACGTATTTGTAAATAACACTCCTCTTGATGAGGCCATCAAGTTGTGGACTAGTGCTCTTACCAGTCACGGCTGTCTTGAGCCGTTGCTGCCTGAAGAAATTCCGGTTGATGATTCACTAGGACGCATTACAGCCGAAGCGGTTTATGCGCCTCGTTCATCACCTTTCTACAACGCCTCTGCCATGGACGGCATTGCAGTGCGCTTTAAAGACACCATCGGAGCAACCGAGTCTAAGCCGGTACGTCTGGCAGAGCAAAGCCAGTACGTATACGTTAATACCGGCAACCCCCTGCCTGCGGAATTCGATGCCGTAATTATGATTGAGGACGTGCAGCCGGTGAGTGATAGTGAGGTGGAGATCATTAACCCTGTCACACCATTAAAACATGTACGTACAATAGGCGAAGACATTGTTGCCACTGAACTGATTTTGACAGAGAAACATCGTATACGGCCCATAGATCTGGGAGCGATGTTGGCAACAGGAGTTAACCTGGTGAAGGTGAGAAAAAAACCTTCGGTGATAGTAATACCCACCGGAAGTGAAGTCGTACAGCCAGGCGAATCGCTGCGGCCCGGCAATATCATAGAGTTCAACGGGCGCATCCTTACAGGTTACCTCAAGGAATGGGGAGCCTCGGCAGTGCTGAACCCGATAGTACCGGACAAGCGTGAGAGTCTGAAACAGGCTATCAAGCAAGGTGTCTTAGACTACGACGTTGTGGTTATAAACGCCGGAGCATCCGCAGGTTCCAAGGACTACACATCCATCGTATTAAGAGAGCTAGGTGAGGTAATTGTTCACGGGGTAAACATCAAACCGGGCAAACCGGTTCTGCTGGCTATAGTAAATGGCAAACCGGTAGTTGGTCTTCCAGGCTATCCTGTTTCTGCTGTTGTCACAATGCGTCTTTTTCTGCACAGACTTATCAGCGCCTTACAGGCGACTCAGCCGGAACGTGCAGGTAGTCTTATTGCCACGTTATCTCGGCCCCTGGCATCAAAGATGGGTGTAGAAGAGTTTGTGCGCGTCAAGCTCGGACGAGTAGGAGACAACCTTATGGCCACGCCGACAAACCGTGGTGCAGGCGCTGTGATGTCTCTTGTACAAGCGGACGGCATTGTAACAGTACCGGCAGGAAGCGAGGGAGTCGGCGCAGGAAACAAGGTCAATGTAGAGCTGCTTAGAAGCGAAGATGAAATCGAAAATACCTTGGTTTTTATCGGCAGCCACGACAACACCATTGACGTACTTGCCAACATGCTGCACAGCCAACGGCCTGTATACCGGCTGTCGTCGGCACATGTGGGCAGCATGGGAGGCATTCTGGCAATTAAGAGAGGAGAAGCTCACCTGGCCGGCACTCATCTTCTGGACGAAAAGACAGGTCAGTACAACATTTCTTTTATAAAAAGATTTCTTGTAGGCATTCCTCTTACGCTCATAACCCTAGTACACCGCGAGCAGGGGCTTCTTGTGCCAAAAGGGAATCCAAAAGGCGTGGAGGGATTAAAAGATCTAACTCGATCGGATATAAAATTTATTAACCGGCAGCGGGGAGCTGGCACCCGCCTTCTTACAGACATGCACCTTACAAAACTTGGTATTACTCCGGAACAGGTAAATGGATACGACAGGGAAGAGTATACTCACATGACCGTAGCCTCTGCTGTGGCAAGCGGAGTTGCGGACACCGGACTTGCTATCATGGCTGCGGCTGTGGCTTTGAACCTGGATTTCATTCCGGTTGCCAGTGAAAGGTACGACCTTGTAGTGCCTGAGTCGCAGATGGAAAATAAAAAAGTACAGGCAATCTTTAAGATCATCAGTAAAAGCAATACGTTTCGTAAAACAGTAGAGGAGTTAGGCGGCTACAACTTGCGTGACTGCGGACGTGTGGTTTACAAGCAGTAAGGTATTGTTAGTAAAGAAATAAAGTAAAAAGCATCCAAACAATTCAAAAAAATGTTTTTTAAAAAGCCTTAAAAAAAGCCTTAAAACATCAGCGTAGAACTTCTTGCCAGTGCAAGCAGGGCTTTCGGATAAACCCCTATAAGCAGAACTGCAAGGGCTGTTATAGCAAGTGCTATTGTTACAGGGGCTGATGTGACTGATTTGGAAATAACAGGAGTTTCTCCTTCTTCAGGCGCTTCCATGTACATAAGCCTAACTACGCGCAGGTAGAAATACGCTGATATTACGCTGAAAACCACGGCGGCCAATACCAATGATGTATACCCGGCTTTCACTGCGCTCATAAACAGGTAGAATTTACCCATAAAGCCAGCGGTCGGTGGTATGCCGGTAAGGGAAAACATGAATATAAGCATTAAAAATGCTGGCAGAGGACGGGTTTTGGCCAGACCTTTAAAGCTGTCCAATCGATCAGGTGTTGATCCTCCGCTTTTATCAAGAAGAATCACAATTGAGAAAGCCCCTACGTTCATAAAGGAGTAGATCATAAGGTAGCTCATCATTGCGCTGATTCCAGCTGGTGTACCAGTAATCAGACCGATCAGGGCGTAGCCTGCATGGGCAATAGACGAATAGGCCAACATTCGTTTTATATTTTGCTGGCTAAGCGCTATGATATTTCCAGTTGCCATGGTAAGTATTGCCACTGGAACAAGAACCGCTGTCCAGTCAGCCTGCTGAGAGTGCAGTGCCACTAGAAAAACACGGGCCATAACAGCAAAACCAGCAGCCTTGGGCCCTACTGACATAAAGGCGGCAACGATGCCGGCCGGCAAATGGATATACTCGCGGCCAGCGTTTACCTGCGCTAC
>CAYWZR010000017.1:0-18810 GCA_964462885.1 uncultured Nitrospirota bacterium | reverse complement strand
CTGGATGCCCGACTAAAGACTTCGGGCATGACAAAAATAAAAAAAGGCAATTTATGGACAGACTCTAGTTAAGGTTATCTTTTTCTTCTGTTCAAAAGATAAAATACTCACTTACACTCTGGTCAAATGCCGATATTTGATGCGGTGGGGCTGATCTGCTGCGACACCGAGACGGACTTTTCTGTCTGCCTCATATTCCGAGTAGTTCCCCTCAAACCAAATCACCTTGCTGTCACCTTCAAAAGCAAGTATGTGGGTAGCTATACGGTCCAGAAACCACCGATCATGGCTGATGACGACAGCACAACCTGCAAAATTCTCCAGTGCCTCTTCTAAGGCGCGCATTGTGTTTACATCCAGGTCATTGGTAGGCTCGTCAAGCAGAAGAACATTAGCAGGTTCCTTCAGCATGCAGGCCAGATGAACGCGGTTTCTCTCGCCTCCAGAGAGCATCGAAACCTTTTTCTGCTGATCGCTACCGGAAAAATTGAAGCGAGCTACATAGGCGCGCGAGTTGACCTCTCTACTACCAAGCTGAATGGCATCTGCTCCGCCAGAGATGACCTCCCAAATACTCTTGTTTGGGTCGAGATCATCTCGGCTCTGATCAACGTATGCCAGACTTACGGTTTCCCCTGTTATGAAAGTGCCTGAATCAGGCTTTTCCTGACCTGTAATCATCCGGAAAAGAGTGGTCTTTCCTGCTCCGTTTGGTCCGATAACTCCGACAATTCCACCTGGAGGAAGAGAAAAGGTTGTCCCCTCCATAAGAATAGTATCATCGTATGTCTTACTAACATTATCGGCATCTATGACGACATCGCCCAGACGAGGTCCGGGGGGAATATAGATTTCAAGTTCTTTTGACTTTTTGTCAGTATCCTGAGCAAGAAGCGCTTCATAAGAATTGATACGCGCTTTTGATTTTGCGTGACGGCCTTTTGGAGACATCTGTATCCACTCAAGTTCGCGTTGCAGGGTTTTCTGCCTTTCGCTCTCTGACTTTTCATCTTGTTGCAGACGGTTTTTCTTCTGCTCAAGCCACGATGAGTAATTGCCCTTCCACGGAATTCCAACTCCCCGGTCAAGCTCTAAAATCCATCCTGCCACATTATCAAGAAAGTACCGGTCGTGAGTCACTGCGATGATCGTACCTGGATAGCCTTGCAGATGCCGCTCCAGCCAGGCCACTGTTTCAGCATCAAGATGGTTCGTGGGTTCATCCAGCAGAAGAATGTCCGGTTTCTGAAGAAGAAGCCTGCAAAGAGCCACACGGCGCTTTTCCCCACCAGAGAGAACCTGAACAACCGTATCGCCAGGTGGGCAGCGCAGAGCGTCCATCGCCATCTCAAGACGCGAATCAAGATCCCATGCATCCATCGCATCAAGCTTCTCCTGCACCTCTCCCTGACGTTCAATAAGCTTGTTCATCTCATCATCCGACATGGGCTCAGCAAATTTTTCATTAATAAGGTTGTATTCATTAAGAGCATCTACTACTTCCTGTACCCCTTCTTCAACAACCTCCCGCACTGTCTTTTTGTTATCCAACTCCGGCTCTTGCTCAAGAAAGCCCACGGTGTGGCCGGGCGAAAGAACCGTCTCACCATTAAACTCTTTATCTTTTCCCGCAAGAATACGAAGAAGAGAGCTTTTTCCAGATCCGTTTAGGCCGAGAACACCTATCTTTGCTCCGTAAAAATAAGAAAGATATATATCTTTCAAAACCGGCTTTTTATCATGATACTTGCTTACCCCGACCATGGAGTAAATAATCTTATTAGGTTCGTTGCTCATAATGTTATTTATGCCTCATCAGAAGAAACATCAGACTGATACTCTTCAGTTTTGTGCCGTATAATTTCGCCCTCAATCATATAAATTACATCTTCGGCTATGTTAGTAGTGTGATCGGCAATCCTTTCAAGGTGGCGGGAGGCTGACAATAGATGGATCAAGCTTTCAACCTCTGAAGAGTTTTGCTTGATTTCGTTCTGAACCTGGATAAACATTTCCCGGTTCATTGCATCCACTCTATCATCGGCAAGAAGTACATCATAAGCAGACTTTGCATCCATGTTGACCAGAGCATCAAGGCTTCCCCTTAACATAGACTGTACTTCTTTTGTCATCCCGGAGAAATCCATGTGTACATCCATCTTTTTATGCTTTGCAAGAAATGCAGCTCTCTCGGCAATATTTACGGCAAGATCGCCTATCCGCTCCAAGTCATTGTTAATTTTTAAAACCGCTACTATAAACCTTAGGTCTATGGCGACAGGCTGATGCAACCCGAGAATTTTCAAACAATCCTCTTCCAACTCCACCTCTTTCATATTTACCTTGTAATCATTATCTATCACCTCGCTGGCAAGTTTAGCATCCAGCTTAGTTAAAGCTCTAACTGCTTTCTGAACACTTTCCTCAACCATAGTGCTAAGAGCAAGTGTGTTTTTCTTCAGCCTTTCAATTTCTCTCTGAAAATGTTTGCCCATAGATTATCTCCATTTTCTAAGTAATTCTAAACAATATCTTAACAATTTATATCTAACCAAACCTTCCGGTTATGTAATCTTCTGTCTGCTTTTTAAGAGGTTTGGTGAAAATGTTTTTTGTTTCTCCAGTCTCCACAATCACTCCGTTAAAGAAGAAAACTGTATTATCTGAAACACGGCCCGCCTGCTGCATGTTATGAGTTACTATAACTACTGTGTAATTTTCTTTAAGATTTATTATTAGCTCTTCGATTTTTGAAGTAGCCGCTGGATCAAGCGCCGAGCACGGTTCATCCAGAAGTATCACCTCCGGCTCTACAGCCAAAGTCCGTGCTATGCAAAGCCTCTGTTGCTGTCCGCCTGAAAGAGCCAAAGCGCTCTTTTTTAATTGATCTTTTACCTCTTCCCAGATGGCAGCCTTTTTCAGACTGTTTTCGACAATAGAGTCCAGCTTTGTTCTGTCTTTGATTCCCTGAAGCCGAGGACCGTAAGCAATATTGTCATAGATTGATTTGGGAAATGGATTAGGTTTCTGAAAAACTAGACCTATCCGAAGACGCACTTCTATTGGATCAACCTGAGCGTGATAAAGATCCTGCCCTTCAAAAATCACCTTTCCTGATAATTTAAAATTCGGGATAAAATCATTCATGCGATTAAAACATCTAATGAAAGTACTTTTCCCGCATCCTGATGGACCGATCAGTGCAGTAATGCATTTGGATTCTATCCGCAATTCATTATTTATTAAAACATGATGGTCACCATACCAGACATTAAGCTTCTCTACATCAAAAGTGGTGTCGTTTTGTTGATTCATACAATTATTATTTTAACCTTTTCACCTCTTTACCAACTCACTCTCTTTTGCAGGCGGTTTCGCAGCCATACCGCAAAAGCGTTCATCGACAAAAGAACTACTAACAGCACTATTATTGCTGCTGCTGCATTTACAGCAAAGGCATGCTGGGGGCGTGATACCCAATTAAATATCTGTATGGGTAACACAGTAAACGGAGATGACAATCCATCCGGCAAGAAAGCTATGTAGGTCAAAGCTCCTATCATGATCAGCGGCGCTGTTTCTCCTATCGCTCTTGATAAAGCCAATATAGTACCGGTAAGAATTCCTGGCAATGATAGTGGCAGCACCTGATGCCATATGGTCTGCCACTTAGATGCTCCCAATGCAAAAGACGCCTCACGAATCGATCGGGGCACAGTTCTCAGGGCTTCACGGGATACCAAAATAATAATAGGCAGAATTAAAAGTACCATTGTTAAAGAACCTGCGATTAAACTTCGCCCCAAGTGCATCAATCTGACAAAAAGCTCCAGACTTAATAAACCATATATTATGGAAGGCACGCCAGCCAGATTAGCGATATTTACTTCAATTAAACTGGTAAAAAAATTCTTTTTGGCATACTCCTCAAGGTAGATAGCGGCTCCAACCCCTACAGGAAAGGATATACATGCCGTTAAAATAATCATATAAAATGTTCCCACAAGTGGAGAATAGACACCGGCCCGGGACGCTTTCCGGGACGGAAAACTGGTAATAAAATCCCAGCTTAATCTAGAGAATCCTGTAGTAAATATATCAATTATAAGAGCTGCCAGCGTGGCAAGAGATATTGCTAAGGCCAGATAAGCCGCGATAATAAAAAGCCTTTCCGCCCAACGCTGGTAAATTCGTCTTCGATGTCCGAACAAATTATTCATTCGTATATCTCTCTAAACTTGGAATTAGACCAGTGGCTAAAGGTGTTTAGAATAAAAGTGAACAGAAAGAGTAACATACCGACAACAAAAATAGTCTTATATTCAATTGTTCCGTGCGGTGTGTCTCCAAGGCTGACCTGAACTATATAAGCGGTCATGGTTTCTATGGATTCCAGCGGATTTAACGTAAGATTCGGCTGCTGCCCTGCCGCAATAGTCACAATCATAGTTTCGCCTATTGCACGTGAAATAGCCAGAGTAAAAGCCGAGCTTATACCGGAAAACGCAGCCGGAAAAACTACTTTTAAGGCCACCTGCAACCGAGATGATCCAAGAGCAAAGGCCCCGTCACGCAGGCTCCTTGGAACAGCATACAAAGCATCCTCACTAAGAGATGAAATCATAGGAATAATCATTATACCCATTACAATGCCCGGACTTAACGCATTAATCCCGGATAATTCCGGAATGAAAGTTTTAAATAACGGAGTGACAAACAGCAATGCAAAATATCCATAAACCACTGTCGGAATTCCGGCAAGTATCTCTATCATTGGTTTAATCGTTCTGCGTAGCCTTTCTGATGTGAATTCACTCAGAAGCACTGCTATCAATAACCCGATCGGGCCAGCAACAAGTAAAGCTATACACGATACCAGAAACGTGCCGGCAACAAGAGGCCATATACCGAAATGTTTATTAAGGAAAAGAGGAGTCCACTGGGTATCAAGGAAAAATTGAGCGAAAGACACTTCGCTGAAAAAAGAGATCGACTCAAAGAGCAATACTCCTATGATTCCCATTGTGATGAAAATAGAAATGACTCCACAAGAAAACAACAGAAAGTGAATCAGAGATTCCCAAGGTCTACTTTTACTTTTTGTTAAATCGCTTTTTTTCATTTCTATTTCACAATCTATTCCTATATAAAACTTACGACAAAAAACATCGATGTAGGATTGAAGTGCAATCCTACATCGATGTTTTGCTTATTTTAAAGAACTTTTCAACAGGTATGTTAAGGATTTCCCAACACTGGGTTTACCGGCATAGATTGACTTTACAATTTCTTTTTTATATTTTTCTGTCACGATAGACATAATATCACTTGGAAGTGAAATATAACCAACCTCTCGCGCCAGAGCTGGCCCTTCTTTCAGGTAAAACTCAATAAAGTCATTAACTTCAGGACGTTTGACTGAATCTTTCCTGACATATATAAACAAAGGACGTGATAATGGAGTATAAGTACCATTTTCTACGGTTTTAGGGGATGGCTTTACAATTGCAGAGCCGTTATCTATCCCTACCACTTTTAGCTTGTCACGGTTTTCTTCATAGTAAGCAAGTCCGAAAAAACCCAGAGCATACTTGTCTGAGGCAACTCCAAGCACCAAAACGTTGTCATCTTCACTGGAAGTGAAATCCCCCCGGCTTGCCTGAGCTTTACCGACTATGGCTTCTGTAAAGTAGTCAAAGGTGCCTGAATCCACACCAGGCCCGAACAGTTTTATTTTTTTGTTCGGCCATCCAGAACGAACCTGACTCCATTTGGTTATTTTCCCTTGGGCCTTTGGTTCCCACAAGGTTTTAAGCTCAGCTACAGTTATAGTCTCAGCCCAATTATTTTTAGGATGAATAACCACTGCTAAGCCATCATATGCTATGGGCAGTTCAATAAACTCCACCCCGTTTTTCTTACACAGATCAATCTCTTTTTTCTTGATAGGGCGGGAAGCATCAGAAATATCGGTCTCACCTCGACAGAATTTCTTAAACCCACCGCCACTACCGGAAACACCCACAGTAACACGGGCGGATCGATGCAAAGCACCAAACTCTTCGGCTACAGCTTCGGTTATTGGATAAACAGTGCTGGAGCCGTCTATAGAGATAATATCACCAGCATGCACAAGCCGACCTATAGCGAACAGTACAACCAGAACAAAAGTTGAAATAATAGAGATTCTCAGTAAAAATGTTCTTTTCTTCATCATGTTACTCCTTGATTTTGATTTGAATTTAACAAATCTTTGTTAGCATTGTGTTAGATAATTGTTAGGATCCATCTGTCTTACGGAAAAATTGCCCCTAATTTAACTATTAAGCAAACACCTCAACCGGTTTTTTTGAGTCCGCCATGAATTGCAGCATGTAAAGTCTGCAAACTTCATATTCGTAGTTGTTTGCATAACAAAAACCTCCTTCCGCGCACTCAACATGTTCCGGCTCGATACCTGCAACTTCACATATACCATTACTGAAATTGGGACACATTTTTTCTCCTTTAGTAATTGCTTTAAAATGTTTCTTAAATTTCTTAAAATACGTACTGTGCCTGCAAGAACAGTTCGTTTTCATCCTTATCCGTACCCTTCAGGTTGTTACCAATCCTATAGGTAAGCTGCATTTTGATATCATGCTTATGTATGAACCAGTTGGTGCCGACAGATGTACGGGTCCATAGATTCGCATAGTTATCAGCGTCTTGTACCTGATAAGCTGCAACTATTTCTAAGTTGTCGGGTATTACCATATAGCCTCCTTCGATAGAGTAGTTTGTAAGGTCAGTGCTACCGTTTTTGTAGATACCACTGGTAACAGTTGAGTTCACAGTATCGGCTCTAAATAGATTGTATTCAGCGTCCACCGAGAATCCTGCCGCCCTAAAGGCGCTGCTTATTTCAAAGCCAGTCACCGTCTCAACATCGAATTTTTTTCCAGCTGAATCAGGTGTATCCATGTACAAATTATTATCATCATCATTGTTCCATGTGAAGGCGGCAATGCTGATGGTAGCCTTGGTTTTACGTTTAAAATCGCCTTGAGAAAACTTCAGGTTTCCAAAAGGGTGATAATCCACCCTGCCACCGATGATCCAGCCTTGGTTGAAATCATCATTCATGTTAACTGGTGTGTCAAAATCCAGTTTACTGGTGTCGGGATCAATAGAGGCAGAGGCTGCAGAAAAGCCGTACGTCAATTTTTTGTTATCGTTATGCCCTGTTAAGTGAACACCAGTATTACGATCAGGAGTTCCGTAATTATGGTCACCAACAAAGGTACGCTCCACCAACTGCTGCTTTTTGGAGGAAGTCAAGAACTCGCGGGAAAATGGGAAGTTCTTGTTACCAATAGAGATCTTCATATTTTTAAACCCTGAGTACTGCATGTATGCATCTTTTATTGCAATCTCGTTTTTGCCATCAGCTTTGCCCATGTCCCACTGGAATTTACCCTTCCAATCCTTGTGTAAGCTGCCCTCGATGTAAGGACGGAAGCGGCGAAAAAATACTTTGTCTTCCGAATCACCAGGGGCAGGATCCTTATAATGGTACTGTAACTGAATTCTGCCACCTAACTTAACGAATTTATCATTATTGTCATACACAGTTACCCCGGCAGCCTCTACAACTGCTGATATAGCACCAGTAAAGATAGAGACAACTACTAATACAGTAAAAAAAACATTCTTAAATCTCTGTGATATTTTCATTTTCCTTGTTTTTCTCCGTTATATTGTTTTTTATTACAGCTTCCACATAACCAAAACAGACTGAACACGTTATATTTTTCTAGATCACCTCCTCGTAATGGTTCTATCAAATTAACACGTCAATCATATCCGGCTCATGTTATGGAATTATTAGGATACTGTTTATTTTTGATAATTTTAATGCGTCAGTGAGGTCCTAATGAGACTCTAACCAAAAAGCAATAAGTTACTAATGAGCATTAGGTATCTTAATCCTATACTTATATTATTAACCTTTAACATTCTGCATCAGCTAAAAGGTCGCAGCTTGTCAGAAGACTTCGGGAAAAATATCCAACCACCAATCAACTAAACCTCCAGTTTACCAGGTGCAGGGTTTTAATAGAGATGAATGATCCAGAGCTAAAAAAAATTCTTGAACATTATTTTAAAGCCTTTCTAATTGCTTAAATAACTGCGAAGGTCGAGATTATAGTCTCGGTCCATCAAGCAAATGAGCCGCTTGATTTCCCTTACCAAGTAAAGCAACCAGATCCGGGCAAGACTACAATTAAAGAGGAGTTCTTTGATCTCGATGGAGGCAGAGTCGTCCGCAAGAGGCTGACCGGAATGCATTTTATTTTTGGCGATAACGATAATCTGGCCATCGGCCCCTGTCGTGAAAATAGTAATCAGGTGATTAACTTCATCAATAACCGTTTTATCGAATATAAACTTCGCAAAAACTGGCTCCTCGGTCATGCAGCTGCCGTGTTATATAATGGTCGGGGGCTTGCCCTGGCCGGTTTTTACGGAATGGGCAAATCCACTCTTGCTCTGCATTTGATGAGTATGGGTACTGTTTTTATCAGCAATGATCGGTTGATGATCACAAAGGCGGACAAAGGTGTTATCATGAGTGGAGTAGCCAAGCTTCCCAGGGTAAATCCGGGGACAGTTCTTAATAATGACGATTTAAAAATGGTTATGCCCTCCCGGGATAAAGCAATAAATGGCCAATTATCTCCAGAGGAGTTGTGGAATCTCGAACAAAAGTATGACGTTGATATCGAGAGTTGCTACGGTCTTGATAAGTTCAGGTTGAGTGGATCCATGGATGGTCTGGTCATTCTCAACTGGCAAAAAAATAGTGAGCCTCTTTCGGTCAACATAATCGACCTCAGGCAAAGACGAGATCTTTTGCGGGCCTTCATAAAAGCTACCGGCCTGTTTTATCTGCCCGGAGCTGGTGCTGATAACTTTGCTAAGGACTTTAGCGAAGATAATTATCTGGAGCACTTAAATGGCATCACGGTCCCGGAGATGAGCGGTGGGGTGGATTTTGAACGTGCCTCACAATATTGTTTTGATTTTCTTAAGTCGGGCAATGCAGGTTCAGATACCTCGTATTGACAAGTTTATAACCTTTTGTCCTAAAAAAACATTTCCTGACAAACCAACAAACAAGAAGAAGAATTAGAATGAAAGAAAGAAAAAAGGGGCTAGATATCTAGCCCCCTTTTCAAGGTTTTTTTAAATTTTAAAACACTTTTTTTAATATTTTTTAATATTTTTTTAAAATACTTTAATCCGTTATATATGTTCTACCTGTCTTTTATTTAGTCTTCATTTTCCTCTGAGCCAAAGCCCGTAATTTCGAGAACATCATCTGTTGGATAATCATCATAAAGCGACATAAGATCGTCATTTGAGTGTTGTATTGATAGGTAGGCTGTCTTGCCATCTGCACTAAATACTAAACCAGTAGGCTCAGCAGATGAGTCCTTTACAGACATTGCTCTGATGCAACCATCCGATTTTATATCCCTGTCTGCACCATCTGGCAAACATGCAAAAATATCACCGTTTTTGTGATCTTCTACTATGTAGAGATTGCCGGTTACTGGCTGAAACGCCAAGTTATCGAAAGAATTCAACTCAAAATCCCCTTCAACAAAACGATTTGCAACAACAAGAGATTGAGAATCCGTAGGGTTATAGTCAACTGCACACATTACCTCGGCAAAGTTGTATGCCTTTTCACGTCCAGTATTTGTCCAGCAGAAGCGGACAGCCTCAGGAAAATCATCGTCACTAAACATTAAGTCACGATGAAGATCTTCCGGTCGGTAATAACCGGTCGCACCCTGAGCATTGGCATCTTCCCTTGCTGTCGAGGCATTAACTGAAACCCAAGTGCCCTGTCCTATTTCACAACCCTGACCAAACTGTGGGAACTTGCTACTGGAAGCCTCACGGCATGATATCTGCATTGCGTTAACTACACCTGAAACCAAAGGAGAAAAACTTAGGCTGGAAATATCTCCGTTACCGGAAAACAGGTTGTCAGGTATAAACTTAAAGATAGATCCACCATCAGAATCTGCTCCATAGCTCCCAGGACGCAGTTCGTCGCCTGCAATCACCACACCGGTTGGGAGTATTGTTAATCCTTCCCATCCAATGATTGGCAAAGCAACTCGTTTGGCAATATTACTTGGAGTGGTAACCTCACCTGTTGTACGGTCGATTACGGTCTGCTCAGTTGTAAAGAGAGGATCCATTATCTCGTAAGCCCCACCATCTGATGCCTCTTCTGTAACTAAAATGGTACCCCACGGAGTAATACGAATACCATCACAGCGATTCATACCACGCAGAATTGTCTCTACATATCCAGTTATAAAATCTATACGCTGCACAGAGGGGTTGTACTTGTCACTGCCATCAGGGGAGGTTCCAATCACCTCACGCTTACCCTCTACACAGGTAATTAAGTGAGTAGGCAATCCCTCAGGGAACAAGACCATTTGATCGGTTTTATTGCCAGCACTACGTGTTAAGTATTCTACTTTGAGGTCTTTTGCCGTTAAAAGCTGCTCTTCGGCATCCTGTTCTTCACTACGATATGGAGATAGGGTTTCAGCGGCTGATTCAGAAAGTGGTTTTTTAATTCCGAATATTTTTTTGGAATTACGGTTTAATAATTTCTCGACCATTACACCAAAGTCAACAATTTTTTTGTGGTGATTACCAGCAGCCATACTAACGTATGCACTAACGGTTAACATTACTGTACAGATGACTACAAAAACTAAAACCTTCTCTAAGTTTTTCATAACTCTTAAACCCCCTTAGTTATTGTTCGTTTAACTTCAATATAAACATGTTTGTAGTGCCCTCTTAATGATTTTTTTTTGATCAACATCACCTCCCCATGTGTTTCTATTAAATGCATAGCCTAATCCTATCCAGTCCATGTTATGGAATTATTAGGCTACTGTTTATTTTTGACACTTTTAATACGTCCATGACACCATAAGATGACACTGCAAATAGATCTGACTGCTAGACTCCACGACTGACACATAGCCTTGCTTAGTAAAGCAAGGCTATAATAAAAACAATTACATTTGAATAAGGAGCAATAACTTAAATGAGTCAGGGTAAAATTTTAATAGTTGACGATGAAGAGGATATATTAGAGTTGATAAGCTACAACCTTTCCAGAGAGGGTTATCAAGTGATTTCTGTTACTTCAGGAGAAGAGGCACTGAAGAAGGCAGGGGCAGAATTTCCAGACTTGATTATTCTTGACCTTATGCTTCCAGGATTAGACGGACTGGAAACCTGCAAGCTGCTTAAAAATAACAAGGAAGTCGGACAAACTCCTATTATAATGCTAACTGCCAAGGGGGAAGAGGCCGACATTGTAACCGGACTGGAATTGGGCGCTGATGACTACATTACAAAGCCCTTCAGCCCGCGTGTGTTAACAGCTAGAGTTAAAGCCGTTCTTCGAAGAAAAGACCAAAAACATTTTGAAACAGAAGAAGTTGTTATTATAGATGACCTTTACATTCATATGGGCAGACACGAAGTAAAAGTCAAAGATAAAACAATTGACCTGACATCCACCGAATTTCGACTGCTATGCTTTCTGGCAAAAAAACCCGGCTGGGTTTTTACCCGATATCAGATTGTGGACGCCCTGCGGGGAAAAGACTACTATGTAACCGATCGCTCAATAGATGTTCAAGTTGTTGGATTACGAAAAAAACTTGGTTCTGTAGGTAAATATATTGAAACAGTACGCGGAGTAGGATACCGATTTAAAGACGAATAAACACTGGTTCCTGTTATGAACAAAAAGCGCCTACTTTGGCAACTATTTCTTTCCTACCTCTTGATCATCTTGGTCGCCTTGCTGGTTGTGACCTGGTACGCTTCCATGATCACCAGGAAGTATTACATCCAACAAAAAGTTACTGATTTGCAAGAAAGAGCTCGCCTGATAGAAAATCAGGTAGTTCAGGGAATACTCTCATCTGATTTTGCCTCTATCGATTCTACTTGTAAAAGTCCAGGAAAAAGCTCTGAAACACGTATTACAGTTATTCTTTCTGATGGTGAGGTCGTATGGGATACAGAGCATAATGTCTCAAAGATGGACAATTATCTGAAACGCCCTGAAATCACTGAAGCACTGAAAGGCAAGGTCGGAGTTTCCATAAGGTTTAGTAACACAGCCCATAAAAAAATGATGTATGTCGCTCTGCCTGAGTACGACAATAACAAGCTGATCGGCTTTTTAAGAATTTCTGTTCCACTGACTTTTATCGAAGACGTTATTAACTCCATCCGCTTAAAAATAGGTCTGGCCGGCCTTTTGATAGCTTTACTGGCTGCACTTATCAGCCTCTTGGTTTCATGGCGAATCAGCCGACCGCTGGAGGAGATGAAACGCGGAGTAGAAAAATTCGCTGCTGGCGACCTGTCTTTTCGCTTATCACTGCCATATACTGAAGAGATGAGCAGATTGGCCGAAGCCCTTAATCATATGGCAAGTCAATTAGATGACAAAATAAGAACGATCATTCAACAAAGGAATGAACAGCAGGCTGTTTTTGAAAGTATGTCCGAGGGAGTAATTGCAGTCGATAAAGAAGAACGGCTCATCAGTACCAACAAAGCGGCTGCAAAATTGTTTAACATCGAGACAACACAGGCTCCGGGCCGCACTATTCAGGAAGTAATACGAAACACCGAGCTGCAACAACTTATCTTAACTGTACTTGAAGGCTATGAATCTATTAAAAGTGAGATTACTCTTTGGAGTAAAGGCGAGTGTTTTCTGCAAGTTAACGGCACTGTGCTAAAAGACTCTCAAGGCGAAACAATAGGAGTTCTGGTCGTTATAAACGATATCACCCGCTTACGCCAGCTTGAAAACTACAGGCGTGATTTTGTGGCTAATGTCTCGCATGAATTACGGACCCCGTTAACATCAATAAAAGGATACATAGAGACACTACTGGATGGAGCAGTAGACGACAAACCTACAGCCATGCGCTTTCTTGCAATCATCGACAGACAGGCGGAAAGCCTAAGAGCGATTGTTGAAGATCTGCTCAGTCTGGCCAGACTGGAACAAGAAGAAGATAAGTCACCAGTCATACTGGAGGAAGGTTTAATTAAAAACTTACTAAATTCAGCCATACAGGTTTGCTTACCAAAAGCGGCTGAAAAAAATATTAAAATCTCCCTGAACTGCCAGGAAAACATTAAAGCAAGGTTCAACTCTCAATTACTTGAAGAAGCGGTAGTGAACCTTATAGATAATGCGATCAAGTACAGCGATACAGAAAAAGGAATTGCAAAAGAAATTCATGTTATTGCCGGAAGAACTGATTCATGGATAACAATAACTGTTCAAGACCAGGGGCGTGGTATTAAAGTAGAACACCTTCCAAGGATTTTCGAACGGTTTTACCGCGTGGATAAGGCAAGAAGCAGGAAGCAGGGAGGAACCGGGTTGGGACTGTCCATAGTTAAACATATCTCCCGGGTTCATAAGGGAAGTGTCACGGTTGAAAGCGAGGTTGGCAAGGGAAGTAGATTCAGCATTCACATTCCGGGCTAAATGTTCATCCTCTACTTAGGAAACTAATAAATAATGACAAAGACTCTCCGACGCATTCTTCTAGTAGTATTTGTTATTGCTATATCTGTGGTATTAGTGTTTTATTTCACGCGCAAAACACCGGTAGATGTTCTCCTTAAAACTGTGGAGTACGGACAAGTGGAATCTGTTGTCTCCAACACCAGAGCCGGTACAGTAAAGGCATGCAGGCGGGCTAATCTGGCTCCTGCCACCGGCGGGCAAATTGCTCGTCTGGATGTCAGCGAAGGTGATAGGGTAAAAGCCGGCAAGGTTCTGATAGAGATCTGGAATAAGGATCTTTCCGCCCAGGTTAAACTTGCAGAAAGCGAAACTGCTGCTGCCGTGGCAAAAGCCGAAGAGGCCTGCCTGTTGGCCGAGGTTTCAAATCGTGAAGCGGAACGTCTTGTTGAGCTTTTTAAAAAAGGACTAGCCGCAGATAACAAGGTTGATCGAGCTGTTACAAATGCAAAGGCGCTGGAAGCAGCCTGCCGGGCAGCTCAGGAAGGATCTAAAGTCAGCGCTGCGCGCATTGATGTGGCACAAGCTGCGCTGGAACGTACAATTCTAAAAGCTCCATTTGATGGAAGAGTTGCCGAGGTAAACGGTGAAGTCGGAGAGTTCATCACTCCCTCGCCTCCTGGCATTCCCACGCCTCCTGCCGTAGATTTAATCGATACAAGCTGTCTGTTTATATCCGCACCTATTGACGAAATTGACGCCTTGTCCATCAAAACCGGCATGTCTGTGCGTATCAGCCTGGACGCTCTTCCTGGCAAATATTTTCAAGGAAAAGTTAAACGGATAGCTCCCTACGTACTCGAGATCGAAAAACAGGCTCGCACCATAAATGTGGAAGCCGACTTTAAAAACAAGCAGGAATACAAAAACCTGATTCCAGGTTACAGTGCCGACCTGGAGATTATTCTGGAAGTGCATGACAATGTGCTGCGCCTGCCCACAGAGGCTGTGCTGGAGGGCAACCGCGTTTTGATTTACCAAAACAGTGACAATCTACTTAAAGAGAGGGTTATCAAAACCGGACTTTCAAACTGGAAATTTACCGAAGTACTTTCAGGGCTGACTGCCGGTGATCAGATCGTGATCTCCGTAGACCGGGAAGGAGTAGCCGAAGGCTCATATGTCCGCCCGGAAAAAGCCTCCACTGAAAATTCTTATAAGCAATGATAAACCTCAAGCAAATCAATCGTTTTTTTCAGGTTGGTGACCAGGAGGTTCATGCGCTAAACAATATTGATCTGAATATCGAACCCGGAACATATGTCTCTATCATGGGACCATCAGGTTCCGGCAAGTCCACATTACTAAATATTTTAGGCCTCCTGGATCGACCGGATACCGGTCAATACTTGCTGGATGGCATTAACGTCACTTCTATGACCGATGCGGAACAGGCATATACCCGTCGGAATAAGATCGGTTTTGTATTTCAGTTTTTTCACTTAATACCTCGTCTTACCGCCCGGGAAAACGTAGAGCTTCCTCTGTTGCTGGCCGGTGTGCCTCCTGCGGAAAGAAAATCTGGAGTCGATAATGTCTTGGCAGCTATGGGACTTACAGACCGTGTTCATCACCGCCCGGAACAGCTCTCAGGAGGTCAGCGGCAAAGAGTAGCGATTGCCCGTGCGACAATTATGAAACCGGCGCTGCTGCTTGCGGATGAGCCTACAGGCAATCTTGACCGCGCCTCTGGAAAAGAAGTTATCGACATTCTGGAAGGACTTAATGAAAAAGGGATAACACTGGCCATTGTAACTCATGATCCAGAGTTGGGAGAACGAGCCAGCCGCCGAATTCATATGCTGGACGGCAAGATCTTAAAATAAAACAGTGAAACTCGCCGATACATTACGATTTTCTTTTTCATCGCTGCTGGGCTATCCATTACGCACCCTCCTTATGGTGCTGGCCATGACCATAGGCGTGGCATCTGTTGTGGTACTGACTTCACTTGGAGAGGGAGCACGCCGCTACGTTGCAGATGAATTCGCATCACTTGGAACCAACTTGTTAATTGTGCTGCCGGGCCGTTCAGAAACCTCAGGCGGTATACCTGCAATGCTTATGGGTGAAACAACACGTGATCTCACCATCGACGATGCTCTAGCTCTTAAGCGTAACTCAGCAGTACGCCTGATCGCACCTATCAATGTCGGCTCGGCTCCGGTTTCGTGGATGGGAAAAGACCGGGAAGTTCCGATACTTGGTGCCACATATGAATTGCTCGAAATCCGCCACTGGAAGATGGCCCGCGGGCGTTACATTCCGCCAGGAGATCCGGATCGTGCGTCTCCGGTATGTGTGATAGGGTCAAAGGTCCGCAAGGAACTCTTTGGCACACATCCAGCCCTTGGAGAATGGGTTCGTATAGGCGATAGCCGTTTTAGAGTTATCGGAATACTTGAAACAGAAGGCCGTGCAATCGGACTCGATGTGCAAGAGCTAGTAATTGTGCCAGTAGCATCAGCACAAATGCTTTTTAATAGACCCTCTTTGTTTCGCATTCTGGTGGAAGCAAAAAGCCGCGAATCTATCCCAGTGGCAAAACAGCAAATTCTTGCCACCATACGGGCACGCCACCAAGGTGAAGAGGATATTACCGTAATAACGCAGGATGCGGTATTGTCGACTTTTGACAAAATTTTTAAGGCGCTGACTTTAACCGTAGCAGGAATTGCAACAATCAGCCTTGCCGTGGCAGGAATTCTGATAATGAATATCATGCTGATAGCCGTCTCGCAACGAACTGGTGAAATTGGACTTCTTAAGGCCCTTGGCAGCTCCCGGCAACAGATATTACGGTTGTTTCTGACCGAGTCAGTATTACTCTCCATGCTGGGAGCCGGCTTCGGATTATTACTCGGCGAACTGGGGAGTTGGCTCATCGGGAAATTTTATCCCTCATTACCGGTTGGCGCTCCTTTATGGGCTATTGGCGCTGCGGTGATGGTTGCACTAACCAGCGGCCTGGTCTTTGGTGTGCTTCCGGCAAGGCGGGCTGCACGTCTTAATCCTGTTGAAGCATTATCACGAAGGTGAGTAGAGAGCATGCTTATTCCTGACTTCCTGCATCTTACATCCGGCTCCTTTTCCGCTTATCGAATGCGCAGCATTCTAACAGCTCTTGGCATTGCGGTGGGTATTGCAGCAGTTGTTCTACTGACTTCCATCGGGGAGGGAATACATCGGTTTGTTTTATCTGAATTCACCCAGTTCGGCACTAACCTGGTAGCTATTAATCCAGGCCGTCCCACAACCCATGGGGGCTCAGTAGGTATTCTTGGCACAGTACGCCCTCTCACCATAGAAGATGCCAATGCTCTTATCCGTGTGCCTCACGCGCAAACGGTTGTTCCTTTTGTCTGGGGAAATGCAGAGGTTGAAGCAGGTAGAAAACGCCGCCGCACCATAGTCTACGGCGTTGGGCCAGACTTTCCGCAGACTTTTAGCATGAGGACAAGCAGCGGAAAATTCCTGCCGCAAGACGATCCAAGCGCGCCACGCGCATTTGCAGTGCTGGGCAGCAAGTTGAGAAAGGAGCTCTTTAACAGAGAAAATCCATTAGGACAACGCATTAGAATCGGAGGGAACCGCTATCGTGTTATAGGAACAATGGAACCCAAGGGACAAGTTTTAGGGTTTGATCTTGACGATACAGTCTATATCCCGGCTGCCAGAGCGTTGGAATTATTTAACCGTAACAGCCTCATGGAGATTGACCTGTTATATAAAGAAGGAGCGCCTGTCGACGAAGTGATTGCCGGAATACGCCGCGTACTTACCGGTCGTCACGGCTACGAGGATTACACAATTACCACGCAACAGCAGATGCTGGATGTGCTTGGTTCTGTGCTGGATGTATTGACGTTTGCTGTAGGAGCGCTTGGAGGAATATCTCTCTTGGTCGGTGGCGTAGGGATTCTTACCATTATGACCATCGCTGTTAGTGAGCGCACCGCAGAGATAGGTTTATTTCGCGCCCTTGGCGCCACACGTATTCAGATAATGAGCCTTTTTCTGGGGGAGGCTATAGTGCTGGCAGCGATAGGAGGGCTGGCCGGGCTGGTGCTGGGTGCAGGTGGAGCCCAGATGCTGCATTTTATGGTGCCGGAGCTGCCGGTACACACACCGTGGTCTTACGTTTTACTTGCCGAAGGGCTGGCTATAAGTATCGGTCTTCTGGCAGGAGTACTGCCTGCCAGAAGAGCGGCGCATCTTGATCCGGTAGAGGCACTTAGAGCAGAGTAGACAAAGATATAAAATTTTTCTCAAGTCTCTTTTTCATGCTTACCAATTCAGTGATATGGCTCAATTAACCGATGGATTTTGCTTGCACGTGCTATTGCATCTGTTATAATATTTAATTCGCAATCAAAATCAAAAGCAAAAGCAGTCAACTCAGACTGCTGATATAAGGAAATAGTAATGGCAATAGACGATCAGAGTTTTGCAGCGCTGGCAAAAGATATCCGCAAGCAGTTGACCTTGAGTCAGGAGGATCTGGCACGTGAGCTTGGCGTCAGCTTTGCCACGGTAAACCGTTGGGAAAACGAAAAGTCCAAGCCCTCGAAACTGGCCAGAGCACAGTTTGATAATTATTGCGCCAAGATGATCAGGCAGGGAAAACTGAGATTGTCTGGAGGCGACAAATGAGCAAGACCAACAACGGTGCCAATCTTGGCTTTGAGAACAAACTATGGGAAATGGCCGATAAAATGCGCGGCCACATGGATTCAGGCGAATACAAGCATGTTGCTCTCGGTCTGATTTTTCCCAAATACATTTCGGACGCCTTCCAGGCTAAATACGAAGCCCTCGTGGGTGTTTATCACAACTGGCGCAACACTGTAGGGGCGAACCCCAGTGTTCGCCCTTACGAAGACAAGGCTAGCTGGTGGAAGTCCGCTGAGCTATATGAACAATTAGCCAAAGCCGATCAGCTTGAGGCCACGATTAAGAAGAATCTGGAGGTCTTGGGGTTTGGGGAGTGAACTGAGCATGCAGTCGCAAGAATACAAAAACTGGCTAACAGAACTGAAAATACGGGTACGCCAGATTCAACTCAAAGCGGCTGTAGCTGTTAATCAGGAATTGTTGAAGTTCTATTGGGAGCTGGGCGCTGACATTGTCGAGAAACAAAAAAAGGCTACATG
>CAYWZR010000016.1:0-19070 GCA_964462885.1 uncultured Nitrospirota bacterium | reverse complement strand
GTAGGCCAGTACACGACCGGGCGCAGATTTTCTCGGCACAAGCCTTTGGGCAATAACACATACCAGACTATCGGCAAGCATCTGTCTGATCACGTTATGCTCGTTTCCGGAAAAATAATTCATGATAGTATCGATAGTGGAACATGTATCCATTGTATGCATGGTGGCAAGAACCAAGTGGCCTGTTGCTGCGGCTTTCATTGCGATATATATGGAGTCAGCATCCCTGAGTTCTCCGATCATTATTACATCCGGGTTCTGTCTGAAAATATGCTTAAGACCTGTGACAAAAGTGGGAGTATCCTCTCCGACCGACCGCTGGTTTATGTTGCTCTTTTTATGCTTATGCAGATATTCAATAGGGTCTTCAAGGGTTACTATGTTGAATGAACGGTTTTCATTGATAAGATCAATAAGTGAGGCAAGAGTGGTTGATTTTCCATGCCCTGTGGGGCCGGTTACAAGAATAAGTCCCTGACGGGTGAGAGTTAATTCCTTGACTACAGCCGGAAGACCCAGGGTGTCAAAGCGGGGGATATCAAACTTTAGGTTTCTTGCGCATATGGTAAGAGAACGCCGTTGCCTGTAGACCGCAACTCGAAATCTTCCGACATTTTGCTTCATGTACGCAATCTCTACATCTTCGTTCTTTGCAAGCTTTTTTTTCTGTTCATCGGTAAGAAGTTCCCTGACCAGTTTTACAGATGTTTCCAGGTCCACTATCGGGAGCTTCAGGCGCATCAGTTGATTGCCAACCCTTACTGAGGGGGGAACTCCAACCGTGACATGGAGATCGGAGCCATCCATTCGGACCATCTCTAACAACAAATCGTCTATGCTCAAGGCTTTCATTTTATCTGAGACCTTCTTGAGCCGGCCTAGTTCGTAAGGCTTTTTGGCATAACCAAACTGTTCGAAAAATTTAATCAGTTCACCTATCTGGTAGCTGGAAGCAAGTACAGGATATACAGATAAATCTGTTTTAAAACGAATGTCTTCTATTGCAGCATAGTCAGTAGGGTCCTCCATGGCCAGGGTCAGACGGCGGTTTTGTATTTCTACAGGCACAACATTGTAACGCTTTACAAGTTCGCCCGGGAATTTTTTCTGGGTCTCTATCGAGATGATTTTTGTGGATATATCTATAAAAGGCACCCTTAGAGATTCGCTTAGTGTTTCGAGTATCTGTTTTTCGGTAACATATCCAAGCACGATAAGCGACGCGCCAAGTTTGGTTCCGTGTTGATTAGCGTTCTTTAGGGCCTCGGTGAGCTGGGGATGGCTGACGAGTCCTTTTGCAAGCAAAATCTCTCCAAGCCGTTTTTTATTTGCCTTTGCCATGAGTAAAGACCTTCCTTTTTTTTAAATAAGAACGAACCTTAGTATTCGCCCATGTGTCAGAATTATGTAAAACTGTTTTCTTTACAAACTCTAAACACCCGACTCCGGAAAAACTCTACAAATGCCTGTCTTTGTGAAAGTAAATGTATCTGTTCCGGGATGAGATCAGAGACCTCTACTTTCATTATCGACATTTTGTATTCAATATGTGAGGCGAATCGATTATCCAGGTACCAAGCGTAGATAAGACCGAACATAAGACCGGCTGGAGTAAATGCTTCGGCCCCGTTTATAACCCGTCGATAATAAAGTGGATTATGGTGTGAACGATTCATTCTTACCATAGTTAAATACTCGTGCAGTTCCTTTTCCTGAAAGAAACATTTCCGGCTGGTCGGCGGTCGCAGTGTAATGCAGAAGAGTTTTCCGAATGCTTCGTTCTCCTTTTCTAAAGGAAGTATCTCTTTTTTTGCTGTATAGTTGCCAAGAAGGGACTCTCCAAGTGCAACCAGAATCGCCACCTCGAGCTGTCGTGAGCTGCCGGAGAGGTCTTCATGAATTTTTATAAAGCTGTCAGCAGGATCGTAAAAAGATAAAACATTGTCCCATTCCTGGCTCCGCCGCCAGTCGGTCTTCTTGATAAATTCGGCGCCCTTTATATAATCCAGGTGTTCGATCAATATGTCCCTATGATTCCAGAATACATCTACAAAAGCATCGGCCAGCGTGCCAGGTAGAGACAGCTCATGAATTCTGGATCTGGCCAGGTTCATCCTGTCAGATGGCGATTCTGATTGTTTACTGATTACCTCTAAACCGCAGGGTGAAGGTGGAGGAAGATTGCATTGAACCGCTTTCGGCAGCTTCTTTCTAATGGCCCATAACGTTCTTATCGCCACTGCCATGGAAGAGGGATCGTGTTGTACAACTTTTCTAGCTCTTAGTTCATCCCGCGAAAATATCATAGCTTCGACAGGCTCGAATCCAAGTTCGCATACCCTGGCTTGATCAAGATAAATAGGGATTTTTTCTTCCACAGCATAGTTTTGAAGAACATCTCCCGGAATACGCTGGAGACCAAGCACCATAACCTGCCGGAACAGGTCTTCTACGCCACCTGGAATGTTGCGATGATATGCCATAATCAGGTCTGAGACATAATATCTTCTACCTGGGTTATCATGCACAAGATCTGTCTCGCCCTTCTGAACCCAGAGGTTAGCTACAAGCACCTTTAATGCTTTTCGGTTTTTTCGTATAGCATCCGCAATTCCTGGAACTTGTAGTATCGGCACAATACTTGTGTATGTGCTGCCCGGAGCAAGAACGATTATATTTGCTCCTTTAATACTGCTTAAAACTTCTTGAGGTACAATCGGTTGGTTTGAAAACTCCACAAAAACCCTGTCAACCGGATAGCCACGGCGTGCTACACTTGACTTATGTTCGCCGGTTACCAAAACACCGTTTGAGTAGAGGACCTTAAGCTGAGCCGTAGTGGTTGTGCATGGAAAAACCGAATCTGGTGGCGCTCCTATAAGACCGGCAAAACGACGAAGCCCTTTGAGTACGGCCTTATGGGTAACAATGTTATGCCCGTCCGCTTCCTGGTAAATGGCCGCAGCAAGTAGGAGGTTTCCAAGACAGTGGGAATTTCCCAGTGTTTCGCTTAAATCCTTGTTGACAAATAAAGTGCCTAATAGACTCCACAAGCCCTGAGCCATTTTTCCGGGTAGACAATCAAGGCTGATATCAGCAGAAGATAAAAGATCGGTAGGGGATGCCGGTCGTTTCGAGAAGCGAAAATCGGTCAATGCATGCAGAACACCGGCCACTCTTTCGGCTTCCCCTTCCCCTACGCCATGCCGGTCCTGCAACTGGCGGAGCTGTATGGAAGAAAGAAGAACATGCCTGAGATCGCCCAGAGCAATGATCGGAAGTCGACGCAATAGCTCGCCTGTTGAACCTCCATCATCTGTTACGCATACGATAGAGCGGGTTTTGGGAAACAAGTCTTTCAATCCTCTAAATGGAGAAAAAGGCCAAATCGGGCTGCGGGAGTCTCCGCCGACAATGTTCGAGAGCCCTGTACCTCCGCCCAGAACCACCACTTTTACATCTCTGGTATCCACCCGGGAAAGTGCTCCGGCAAGTTCCAGCATGCCATCAAGCGCGTTTCCTGTTCCTGGCGGCGGCCCGTCAATTGCCAAATCGATCATTTTTTCCGCAAGAGTATTTCTGGGAATAAGATCAAGCGGATTAAGCCGTATGCCGGTTATTCCGGCAAGGCTGGTTTCAATAGGATTCCGTGACTTCATTAGATGTAGTTTCTTCTATCTTCCTCCAAACAGCTCCTGCTAACATTCATCTGTTGCCGATCTGGTTTCAGGCAGACTGGAAAATCACTTCTTTAAATGGTTATACTAAAAACCATTTTAGAATAGCATAGTTTCGCCTTGCAAAATAACACTTCCGTTTCAGAAAATTTTTGTCTGTAGACCACGGATCCGTAATCCAAACATAATTATGAAGGTACGGTTGCTGTAACAGGTTTTACGATAATATTAGACCTATGACAGGCCTTGTGTATTCAACAATCGAGATAAGGAGTAAACGTTATGAGCGATTTATTAAAAGAACTGGAAGGACTTGCTGAGGAGCATAATCATATCCCTCCGCAGGCCTACAATCGTTGGGATGTAAAGCGGGGACTTCGTAACGAGGACGGCACTGGTGTTTTAGTGGGCCTTACTGAGGTGGGCAGCGTCCACGGGTACCTAATTGATGAGCGGGAGAGGCTTCCCAGACATGGACAGCTAAGCTACCGCGGCATTGATGTTCTGGAAATTGTAAACGGCTTCCAGGCCGATAATCGTCTTGGTTTCGAAGAGGTGGTATATCTGCTTCTATTTGGCGAGCTTCCAGGTAGCAACCGCCTTGAAGAGTTCACCAATCTTCTTTCTGAATACCGAGAACTTCCGGAACGTTTTAATGAGTCTATGATACTTTCGGCACCAAGCAACGACATTATGAACAAACTCGCCAGAAGCGTTCTGGCCCTTTATACATTTGACGATAATCCTAACGATATCTCTATTTCCAATGTGCTGCGCCAGAGTTTGCGGTTGCTTGCACGTTTTCCTATGCTGATAGCATATGCCTACAACGCCCTGGTGCATTATCACCAGGGAGGCAGCCTGCATGTACATCCACCCAAAAAAGAGCTGAGCATAGCCGAAAACTTTCTTCACGTGCTCCGGCCTGACAGTGCTTTTACGCGGTTAGAG
This sequence comes from uncultured Nitrospirota bacterium, assembly GCA_964462885.1. Taxonomy (GTDB): domain Bacteria; phylum Nitrospirota; class Thermodesulfovibrionia; order SZUA-242; family SZUA-242; genus JALUUO01. Next base: position 14,442 of record CAYWZR010000016.1, on the reverse strand, counting down.
GCGGAAGCCTTAGACCTATCCCTGGTTCTTCATGCGGAACACGGCGGCGGAAACAACTCCAGCTTCACTGTGCATGTTGTCTCGTCTTCAGACACTGATACCTATTCAGCTATAGCAGCCGCGCTGGGCTCCCTTAAAGGGCCGAAGCACGGTGGAGCCAACGCTTCGGTAATGGCCATGATGCAGAATATCAAGGAAAACGTATCCCAGTGGGATGATGAAGACGAGGTAGCAAACTATCTGTCCAGAATTTTGCGCAAAGAGGTCTTTGATCGCCGCGGACTTCTTTACGGCATCGGCCATGCCGTATACACACTCTCGGATCCACGAGCCATCATATTTAAAGAGAAGGCTGCGGCCCTGGCCGAACAACTTGGTGATGCCCGTAAACGAGAGATGCAGTTATACTTGGCTGTTGAGAAACTGGGGCCTAAGATTTTTGCTGAAGTAAAAGGGTCGGCCAAGGTGGTTTCGGCAAACGTGGATTTCTTTTCTGGATTTGTTTACGACATGCTGGGCTTTCCTAAGGAGATATATACAGCAATGTTCGCCATGTCGCGTATAGCAGGCTGGTCGGCCCACAGAATAGAGGAGCTGATAAACGGCGGTCGTATAATCCGACCGGCATATAAAAGCATAGTACAGCCAAGAGCCTATATCCCTCTAAGCGAACGCTGAACAAAGGCGGCAGTGCAGAAGATAAAGCAGGAGATCAGTATTTATTAACTTTTTATTGATCTCCCTTTCACTCTTCATAAACGTGCTCTATGCGTTTTATACCGTTTTGAGTAAGCACCAGCCGTATACGCTCGTATCGAACGCGGTTGCTTGAACTAAATTTGATAACCATGTTTACATGGTAAACCTGGGTGGCAGTAACCTGCTTAATATGCCCGTCCTTAAGATAGAGAAGTTTTGTGTCGGGCTCATCCATTTTCAGCAGGAAATTACGGACATTAAACCGCATGATATCGGTCAAAGCATCCTTCCGGGATTGAATCTTTCGAAGTTTCTTTGTAAAGAACGTAATTTGTCTTACGTAATAAATTACCTTTTCATTCTGCCACTTGTTTTCTATCTCGGTAATGTGATCCCGATTTCTCAGTTGTAAGACATTGGCGTCCATCTTGTTTTCCTTGATAAATTGGACACTTTCACGGCATATTCCGATCTTGCTGCCAGCCCGGGAGTCATAGACGTTGGTGGATTTATCAAACATAGTATGCGAAAGGACTTTCTGCAGATAGCTTTGAAAAAGAGCCTTTATCCTATCCTTAAACATGTAGCTTACAATCAGAGCTGTGAAAAAACTAAGCGATAAGGTTCCATAGGTTTTTTGGTAATAAAAGGCGATAGCTGTTGCAAAAATCATTGCTACACCAGCTGCAAATGCGAGCGCGAATTGTTCTATTCCCTTGCCTTCCTCCACAGTCCGGACCGAAAGATAGAGAACATTTGCCACAAATTTCTTTAGAACACTAAATCTGAACAGAAACAACTCATTGTCACTGTTTTCAGCAACCACGGAGGGATAGTTCATGGTTGTCCGGTACTGAATGTTCTCCTTTATAAGTGCTGCTAAATCACTCACAACCGGCTTCAGTTGTGCGTACTGAGGCATAGCCTCAAGTAATTGGAGTATCTGCATGGAGCGCCACTCGATAAGCAGACTTATATACTCGTCAGTGAAAGCATAGGTCGAATACAGACTTTTGGAAAAATCCTTTGTTTTTAAGGAATGCAGTTTTTCCCGAAATGAGCGAAATCTAAATACAGCTTTCCGGGTTTTATAAATAAAGTCGTTGATAAGCGGGATTGCCTCTGAGACGAGCAGGTTTTCGCCTATAGTATCAGGACTTTCCGCATTCGAACTTTTTATCTGTTTTATCCGTTTCAATACATTTTTTATCAACCTTCTGTGGTCTCTAAGAGAGCTCTTTAGAACACATCCAACAAGCCTGATCTCGTAATCAAGGTTCTGAATGTCATCCTCGGAAGGTTTTTCCCGCTGAACTTTTTCTATCTTTGCCGAGAGATTGTTAATGGGAGACTCTCGATTTTCAGAGTCGGCCAGGGCATGGAGCGAAAATTCGGGGGTTTTAAACCTTATATAAAGAAGCAGATCTCTGTAGAATTGCTTCTTGGTGTACGTATATTTACTGATATCCAGGTTGCTTGGCAGAAAAAAATATGTTTCTACCTTGTAGCTATCTCTCTTCTGTTGCCTGCTCAGATCGTAGCTTAACTTGACTTCGAACTGGAATCGATCGTGTTTTTTGATAACTAATCCTCCAATTTTTCAATTATATTGAGACTAGATTAATATTATACTTCAGGTCCTGCACACACGCACTATTCGTGTTTTTGAAAGTTTTCAGTTTTGACAAACCGGCATCGTTCTTGTAATAATTTTCCTATGGTATAGAAGAAGGAGACTAGTATCATGATTCCATATAAAGAACGAAGAAACCACAACCGATATATCGTTGAAGGGCTTTGCGGAAGTATGTTGTCGCAGGATGTAACTATTGCAAACATCAGCTTTGACGGTATACAGATAAAAACCAGTAAAAGGCTGAATCCCGGTCGTGAGTACAGGCTTAAAATCAGAAATAAAGATGCGGCAATCATTATTAAAGCAGAGGTTGCCTGGTGTACTTTAAGCGGCTCCTATATGATGGAAGAAGGAGAGCAAGCGCCTTTCTATACAGCTGGAATGAGGTTTGTAGAGAATATAGATCAAAAAACTGAAGTTCTGCGCAGGTTTATAGAAGAGAGCAGGCAAAAGAAGACTGACAGGCGTCTCTCCGGGGCGCGTTGCAAACTCTCAGGAGAGCACACAGCCGAAATTGAGGTGGAATATATTATTAAAAAAATGAGTAAAAGCGGTATGCTGGTTGAGACAGATGAAGCGCTGGATCTGGAATCCAGTCTGCATACGACTCTTATGCTGGATAGTAAATCCATAAATGTTCAGTGCCGGGTAGTAAATTGTAATAAAAACGTGGAAACAGGAAGAATGCTTGTAGGTCTGGAATTCCTGGAATTACCCGGAGACTCCAGAGAGAACCTGCACAGCTTTATTGATGAAATTGAAGATGTTTAGGGCTCGGCCATGAACCGCTGTACCCGCCTATAAATGGTTTTCAAGCCGATTTACCTCTTTGAACTGGCGATCACCTTCTATTTTGCAGCCATGATCGTATCGATCACCGAAGTGTTCAGGGGTACAAAAACTATATCGAAGTTAATGACCTCTTTTGCGGTACTCGGCTTTGCCATGTATACTGCCAATATGGTTATGCGGTATGTTTCAGGCGGATACCTTCCAATTGCCAGCCTTCACGAAGTAACCGCATTTTTCGCATGGTGTATTATCTTAATTTTTTTATTTCTGGAATGGCGCTACCAGCTAGGTCTTCTGAGTTCGTTTGTTATGCCGATGGTCTTTGCCCTGATGCTGTTGTCCTCGATCCTTCCCAGGTCTATTAAGCCGCTTCCTCCACTTCTTCAGAGTTCCTGGTTCGGAGTGCATATAAGCCTGGCGTTTTTGGGAAATGCTGCTTTTGCCATGGCATTTGGAGTAGGAGTTATGTATCTTATTCAGGAAAATCATCTGAAATCTAAACGTTTAGGCGGACTTTTCAAACGTCTTCCAAACATACAGGTGCTGGACCATCTAAACTACCGCCTAGTGTCTATAGGCTTTTCCCTACTGACTCTTGCCGTTATTACAGGAGCTATCTGGGCACAGAGCGCACTTGGTTCCTACTGGCGGTGGGATCCGAAGGAAGTCTGGTCACTGATCACGCTGCTTATTTATGCGTTGATTCTCCATGTCCGTCTCAACTCTGGGTGGAGAGGCAGAAAAGTGGCGATTTTGTCTATCATAGGATTCATGGTGGTGCTGTTCACCTTTTTAGGAGTCAACTTTCTTCTTGACAGTTCCCACTCGTTTTTTCAGGAAGATATTAAATGAATCTGCTTGTAATAGGATTGAATCACAAAACAGCTGACCTTGAGGTCAGAGAAAATATCGCCTTTGCCGATGATAAGCTGGAACCGGCCCTCAAAGAGCTGCTGTCCATTGAGGACATTCACGAAGCAATCATACTGTCTACCTGCAACCGGGTTGAGATTTACACAAATGTCGAAAATCAGGATAGAGCTGAAAATGCCATCAAGGATTTTATAAGTCGTTTTCACTGTATTGACCGTAGCGCTCTTGACCGTTCGCTTTTTGTATGCAAAAAAGACGAAGCCATACAGCATATTTTCAGGGTGGCCTCAAGTCTTGACTCGATGGTCGTTGGCGAACCCCAGATCCTTGGCCAGCTAAAAGATGCTTATGAATTTGCACTTAACCGTAAAAAAACAGGCATTCTTTTAAATAAGCTTCTAAATAAATCTATTTCTGTTGCAAAGCGGGTACGCACAGAAACACGAATAGCTGAAAATGCAGTAAGCATAAGCTTTGCGGCAGTAGAACTGGCACGTAAGATATTTGATGATCTCTCGACAAATGCAGCCATGTTGCTTGGCGCAGGCGAGATGGCCGAACTGGCTGCCCGGCACTTAATAAGTGCAGGGATAAAATCCATGCGCGTTGCCAATCGGACCTATTCCAGAGGGATGGAACTTGCCGGACAATTCTGCGGCACGGCAGTACAATTCGAGGATTTCTTAAATGAGATGGAGTATGTGGATATAGTCATATGCTCTACCGGAGCTTCAAACTACGTACTTACCGCATCCCAGGTTCAAGATGTTATGAATGCCCGTAAAAACAGACCTATCTTTCTTATCGATATATCGGTTCCACGAAATATCGACCCTATGGTAAACGAGCTGGACAATGTCTATCTTTACGACGTAGATGATTTACAGGGTGTAATTGAAACAAACCTTGAACAACGAAGGTTTGAAGCGGCCAAGGCAGAGGCTATTGTTACAGAAGAGGTTGCGTGTTTTAAGACCTGGATGGCATCTCTGGATGCTGTGCCCACTGTGATTGCCCTTAGAGAACGGGCCGAGGTAGTTAGGCAGGAAGAGCTTGCCAAGGCCTTTAATAAACTTGGTGCTGTGGATACCCGAACCGAGCAGATAGTTAAAACCCTTGCTAATAATATTGTCAATAAATTACTTCACCCACCCACGGTAAGCCTTCGTACCGAGGCTGCGGATAAAGATGTATTAATAGAACTTATAAGAAAGATTTACAGGTTAGATAACCATGAATAGAGATATTGAAAATAAAAAAATAGTCCTTGGTACAAGGGGTAGCAAGCTTGCAATTTGGCAAGCTGAGTGGATTAAGAGAAAGCTTGAAAACGCTCACAAGGGTATTACCGTGGAACTTAACAAAATAAAGACCACCGGTGATAAAATACTTGATGTCCCGCTTGCCCAGGTAGGAGGCAAAGGCCTTTTTGTAAAAGAGATAGAAGAGGCGATGCTTCGCGGCGAAATAGACATTGCTGTTCACAGCATGAAGGATGTGCCCACGGAGTTTCCGGAAGGACTTCACTTGGCAGTCATATGCGAGAGAGAAGATCCAAGAGACGCGTTAATCTCCAGTGATTTCTCTTCCTTAACTGATCTTCCTCGTGGCGCACGGGTGGGTACAAGCAGCCTCAGGCGCTCGTGCCAGCTTTTAAGTATCAGGCCGGATTTAAATATTCTGTCGCTTCGGGGCAACCTTGATACCCGTTTACGCAAGTTGGAGGAAGGACAGTTCGATGCTATTATACTGGCTGCTGCCGGAGTAAAAAGGCTGGGCTGGCAGGACAGGATTACGGAATATCTAAGTACTGATATCAGCCTTCCGGCTATCGGGCAGGGTGCTATAGGTATCGAGTGCCGCAGGGACGATGCTGGGATCCACCGGATAATAGAAACGCTTAACCATAACAAGTCGAACATCTGTGTCAGCAGCGAGAGAGCCTGCTTAAAAAAACTCGAGGGCGGTTGCCAGGTGCCAATTGCCGCTCATGCAGAAATGAACGGTGAGAAGCTGATTATCCGGGGACTGGTGGGCAGTCTCGACGGAAAAACGATCATAAAGAGTACGATAGAGGGCAAGTCAACAAATGCTGATCCAATAGGCACTACTCTTGCCGAGGCCCTGCTTGCCAAAGGCGCCAAGGCGATTCTTGATCAGGTGTATGGATAGGAAATAGAAATTAGGTTAAAGGCAAAAACTTGTTCGGACAACCGCCTGGACAAAAGAAAGGAAATTGAAAATTATTTGAATTCTTTGAAAAAAATTAAAAAAGGTATTGTTTATATCGTCGGAGCAGGACCTGGTGATACAGGCCTGTTCACAATTAGAGGCAGGCAGTGTCTGGAGGCGGCGGAGGTGGTTGTTTATGACTATCATGTCAATACCCAGATTCTCAACTTTGCCGATCGTGACACAGAATTTATTTTTGCCGGCAAACGCGGCGGTCACCACACTCTCACCCAGGATCAGATCAATGCCGCACTTGTAGAACATGCCAGTCGTGGCAAAATTGTTTGTAGGCTTAAGGGAGGCGACCCGTTTATATTTGGCAGGGGAGGGGAGGAGGCTGAAGTTCTTGTCGCTGCCGGAATTCCCTTTGAAGTGGTTCCTGGTATCAGTTCCGCCATTGCAGCTCCTGCTTATGCCGGAATTCCCCTGACCCACCGGAAGTTTGCAACCACAGTAGCCTTTATCCCCGGGCATGAAGATCGCGAAAAAGAAGAAAGTTCAATTGCCTGGGATAAAATTGTCGGCGTCTCGACTCTTGTCTTTTTAATGGGGGTCAAAAACCTACCGTTTATCGCCACACAGCTTATGAAATACGGACGTAGCCCTGATACCCCTATTGCAATTATACGCTGGGGTACGCGGGCAGAGCAGAGGTCTCTCACATCCACGCTGAGCGGAGTTATCAATCTTGTAAAAGAAAAAAATATCAGGCCGCCTGCTGTGATGGTCGTAGGTGACGTAGTAAATCTAAGGGAAAATCTTAATTGGTTCGAGACAAAACCTATGTTCGGTCGGCGAATCCTTATAACCAGGGAGCACTCAGGTGGATTTGACTCGCTTAAGAAACTTGGAGCGGAAATCCTGGAGTTTCCCACAATCGAGCATAGAGATCCAGAATCCTGGGACGAAGCGGATCAGGCTATTAGTGAAATTGAGAGCTATAACTGGATTGTATTTACAAGCAAAAACGGAGTTGTATATTTCTTTAAACGCTTTTTCGATTTGGGACGGGATATCAGGGATCTTAAGGGTATAAATATCTGTGCTATCGGTCCTAAAACCAGGGAAGAGATCGAAAAACATGGAATTCGTGTAGCCCTTGTACCTGAGGCCTTCAGGGCTGAAGGGCTGGTGAAAGCTTTTGGAGATAAAGGTGTACAGGGAATGCGTTTTCTTCTGCCTAGAGCAGAAGAGGCGCGTGAAGAATTTCCAGAGGCGGTAAAAGAAGCTGGTGCAGAAATAACTGTAGCCACTGTTTATCGTACAATATGTCCGGAACATCACGGAAAACAATTAGTTAGGTTTTTTCGAGAAGGACGTATAACTATTGCAACCTTTACAAGCGCTTCAACATTCAACAATTTAGTCAAGATGACAGGTCGTCAAGCCAACGAACTTCTCCGTAATGTGACTCTGGCCGCAATCGGTCCTGTAACGAAACAGGCTATTGAAAAACAAGGACTAAAAGTTACGATTATGCCGGAATACTCTACGGTTGACGCTATGGTCGAAGCTATTCGACATTGGGCTTTAACTAAATGAGAAAGAGAAACAAATGATAAAGAAAAAAGATAACAAAAAAAGAATGCTGGTCAATGCCATTCATCCAGAAGAATGTCGGGTGGCTATTGTGGATGGAGATGAGCTTGAAAATATTTATATAGCAACAGCCTCCAGGCAACAGAATAAAGGAAATATTTACAAGGGCGTTGTTGTACGTGTAGAACCAGGTTTGCAAGCCGCATTTGTAGAGTTTGACAAAAGCCAGAAAAACGGCTTTCTACAATTTAGAGAAATTCGTTCTGATTACCATAAGCCCAAAGGCGGAAGTGCAGCAGAGAAGAGTGCTACAACCGCAGAGAAGAGCGATATAACTGTAGATAAAATTGAAACTACCGCAGATAAAAGCAGCGCTGCCGCACCGCGTCTGAAAATTCAGGATGTAATCTCAAAAAAGCAGGAGATGCTCATACAGGTTGACAGTGATGCGCGCGATCTTAAAGGCGCCAGCCTCACAACTAATATCTCGCTTGCCGGACGTTATATGGTTATGATGCCGGGTCAGGAAAGGCTGGGCATTTCACGAAGAATTGAAAATGCTAAAGACCGTGATAAAATTCGCAAAATATTTAGTAAGCTGGGACCTCCAAAAGACGCAGGATTTATAGTAAGGACATCCGGACTTGATCAGAGTGAGGCCACTTTAAAGGCTGATCTTGACTACCTGGTGGGCCGATGGGAAGAGATCAAAAAGAAGTCGGAAAAAGCCAAGGCCCCCTGCCTGATTCACCAGGAAGAAGATATTGTTATAAGGGCCATTCGGGACCACCTGACGGATGACGTGGACGAAATTCTGATCGATAAAAGGGAAATAAGCTCGAGGGTTAAGGAATATTTTGAAATCCATATTCCCAAGTATCAAAAGCGTGTAAAATTATACCGCGATAAAAGACCTCTATTCTTCAAATTTGGAGTTGAGAAGAAACTTGAACTAATCCACAACAGGCAAGTTCCCCTGCCCTCTGGTGGATCTATCGTAATCGATACGGCAGAGGCACTAACAGCCATTGATGTAAACTCTGGGAAAACCCGCGGGGAAAAGGATATCGAGGATCTTGCCTTAAGGACAAATCTTGAGGCGCTTCAAGAGATTGCCCGGCATCTTAGGCTTAGAGATCTGGGCGGACTTATAGTAATAGATTTTATCGATATGCGCCCGGCAAAAAACAGAAAAGCCGTAGAAGAAAAGCTTAGAGAAGCGCTGAAAAAAGATAAAGCAAAAATAGATATTTCCCGTATTTCAAAGTTTGGTCTTCTTGAAATGTCTCGCGAACGTCTACGCCCCCGCTTTCAAGATTACAACTATGTTAGCTGCCCCGTATGTGAGGGGATAGGCAGATATAAAACGCCTGAGTTCCTGGCTCTTACTGTCCTTCGTGAACTTCAAGAGATTTTATTAGAGCCGGAGGCAAACCTGCTTGGCGCTTCTGCCAGGCTGCCGGTGGATGCCGCGAATTACTTGCTTAATAACAAACGGCAGGAACTTCTGGACCTTGAAAAACGCGCAGGCAAGCCGGTTCTCGTTGTAGCCGCCGGTGATGTATCGGCTGGTGATTACAAGCTGATAGTCGAACGGGAAGGTCAGCAGACTGAAGAAAAAGACACGTCTACAGCTAAAAAAGAAGATGCTGTTCCCAAGAAGAAAAGGAAGCGCCGGCCCAAAAAGAAACATCGCCATGAAACTATTGGAAACGGGGAAATTAAGGAAAATAAACAAATAAACAAAGAAGAAAATGAAGGAAAAGAAGAAAAATCAAACGAAACAAAACCAGAAGAAACAGAAGGAATAGAAAATCCAGATAAACAACAACCTGCTCCCGCACCGGAGAAACGTAAAAGAAGAAGACCCAGACGAAAGCCAAAACCTATAGAACAAGAACATAAAGAACCGGAAGCAACAAAAGAAGCGACAAAAGAAGCGGAAACAACTTAAAACTCATTCAAAAATAAACTTCACTTGGGCAAGACTAATATAAACCCTCCTGATATCATTGTAAAAAATATTGGTATGAGCTTTAACTTGATCGTGATGCGGAATATACTTTTTTGTTCATAACATCATATGCAGAAAGAAGGCCATGTTTAAATGCGCCGGTATCAATAGCTATAACTCCATCGTAAAAGGTTACCTCTTGGTGTATTGAATGCCCCGAGATAACTTCTTTGCCGGAATGATGAGGTGCGATATCACGGGACCATAAAAGAACCTCCAGAGGTGTCTCCACCAAATCCAGAGAAGAAGAAACCCCTGCGTGAACAAATATATGCGTTTCTGTTTCGTAGTAGAGTTCAAGGGAATCAATGAAAGGCAGAAGCCTGTCAGCCGCGTAGTCCATGCCTCCAAACGAATTTACTGTAGCCTCTCCGCCATTTGCAAACCAGAAGTATATATCTTTAAAATCCCTTGAAAGCAGTGATTTGCGCGCCATGCTCTCGTGGTTGCCTGTAAGCAGAACGACGTTGCCTGGGTATTTTCTACGAAAGGAGATCAAATACTCCACTACCTCCAGGCTACCCAGTCCACGATCGATATAATCCCCCAGAAAAACCAGCCGATCAGTTTGCGGATTAAAGCTAATTTGCTCTTCTATCAGTTCCCTGAGCAGACAATGCTCGCCGTGAATATCCCCTATAGCGATAAGCCTTTCAGCCTTACTAGTTGTTCCTTTTTTTTCTTTCATTCTGCTATATTTTCAATGCTTCGTAAGAGGTGAAGTAGGTTCTTCTTTGAAGCCGTGTGGCGATGATTGATGAGAGCACGGCTCCGATAAAAATAAGGTATATGATGATGGCCTGCATTTCAGCAGCAAAAATCGGATCGGCCCCGGATAGAAGCATTCCGGTCATAAGGCCTGGAATATGAACCAAGCCGGTAGTTTTCATGCTGTTAAGAATTGGTATAAGTGCTGCGGATATGCTGTTTTTTAGTACCATTTCGGTCGTATGTTCGATATCGATACCTAAAGATAGAAGTGCTTCTATCTGCAACTTATTCATCTCCATTTCTCGGTGCAGCCTCTCTATCGACAGGGCTGTAGTGTTCATAGCATTTCCGATCAGCATGCCTGACATAGGAATAAGAAACGATGAAACTCTGTCAAAAACACCAAGGGTTGCCATAGGAACAATAACGGCTGCTGAGGCTGTAAATATTGAAACAAAAACAATAACCAGCTCAGCCATGCCTTTAGTACGCCGCGCAGCTGTAAAAGAAGCGGCTGCCACCATTCCCAAAAGAACCAGCCCATCCAGAACCCTGCTGTTTAACTTAAAGACAGCCATTAAAATGGCTCCCATGATAAGCAGTTGAAGTATCGCCCTGGCAGCGCCCCATGTCGCATCCATATAAGCCTTGAGCTTCATATGCCGTAGCGCCAGCACAGTTATGCCCAGGTAAAATAAAACCACGATAAGCCTGTACGGTTCAAACATGTTGCTCTTTCAGATACCCGGTTAAATTTCCCTGAAAGACAACCCTGCCTCCAGAAAGAAAAATTCCCTGCGCACCGAGTCTTTTTAGTTGGCGAATATCATGCGTTACAAAAATCACATTAAGATTTCCGTTGGCAGTAAGTTCCAGTAGAAGATTTTCGATAACCTTTGCCGAGCGTTCATCAAGGGAGGAAGTAGGCTCGTCCATCAAAAGGACCTTTGGATTAACGGCCAGAGCGCGGGCAATAGCCACACGCTGCTTTTCGCCGCCTGATAGGCCGGAGACGTCCCTGGATCCATGCTCGGCAAGCCCTACACGCTTCAGGAGGCCGGAAAGGTCTACGGTCATCCCATGGTATTTAACAGCGAACATAACGTTATACTCAACCGTGCCTTCAAGCAATCTTGGCTCCTGAAAAATCATACCCACCTTTTTCCTTAGCTCGGTCGGCGGAAAATCCTGTATTGATTTTCCGTTGATCAGCACCTTGCCCGAACTTGCCTCATCCATACGGTTTATGAGCCGCAAAAGAGCAGTCTTTCCAGCGCCGGAGTCGCCAAACACCATGAACAGCGGTAAAGATCCGGTCGAAAAGGAGACATCCATGAGAATGTTTTTACCTCCCTTTGCTAATTGAACTTTTTTAAATTCTATAGCCATAAAGCCGCGTTAGTTCTTACTTACAGCAACAACTTAGATTAACATGTTAAATTAACCGGAACCTATTGTAGTTTAACCTGTCTGATCAGGCAGGTCGGTCCTATAATACAGATCAAGCAAAAAAACGTTTAACCGGGATTTAATAAAAATATGAAAGGAATAATCTTAGCCGGGGGTTCTGGAACCCGTCTATACCCACTGACCCGTGTGGTGAGTAAGCAGCTATTGCCGGTTTACGACAAACCGATGATTTACTACCCATTGTCTGCACTAATGCTGGCCGGAATCAGGGAAATTCTTATAATATCCACTCCTCAGGATCTGCCACTGATCAAGGACCTTCTCGGTGATGGCTCTCAACTGGGCCTGTCTTTTTCGTACGAACAGCAGCCAAACCCGGATGGTTTAGCACAGGCATTTATAATAGGTAAAACTTTTATAGGCGGCAACTCGGTCGCACTGGTTCTTGGAGATAATATCTTTTACGGCCACGGCCTTCTCGATATATTAAGCAAGTCTGTTCAACTAATCAAAGGCGGACTGATCTTCGGCTATCCTGTAAGAGATCCCAAACGCTATGGAGTGGTAGAGTTCAACCGGCAGGGCAGTGTTACCAGTATAGAGGAAAAACCCAAAAAACCTAAATCCAAGTATGCGATACCGGGCCTTTATTTCTATGACAATAATGTGGTGGAAATCGCAGAGAATCTCAAACCCTCTCTGCGCGGCGAACTGGAGATAACCGATGTAAACCTGGAGTATCTACGACGCGGTGAGCTTAAGGTTCAACTTCTTGGGCGCGGGTTTGCCTGGCTGGATACAGGAACACATGAATCACTTCAGCAGGCCTCTGGATATGTCCAGGCGCTTCAGGAAAGGCAGGGTTTAAAAATTTCATGCATCGAAGAAATCGCCTTCCGCCTTGGCTACATAGACGGCAAGCAGCTTGAACATCTGGCATCCGACATGATGAAAAATGATTATGGCCGATACCTTATTGAAATCTTGGAAGAAGAGGTTAGCATCTGAAATGCCTTTGAAATTTATAGCAACATCTCTTGCCGGCGTTTTTATTATTGAACCCGAGGTTTTCAGAGACGGCAGAGGGTTTTTTATCGAAACCTTTCAACAGGAAAAATACGCAGAAGGCGGAATAGATAAAAAATTCGTTCAGGACAATCACTCCTATTCAACCAGGGGAACTCTCAGGGGTCTGCATTATCAACTTAAGCACCCGCAGGGAAAACTTGTTCATGTGGTGACCGGCGAGATATTCGATGTTGCAGTGGATATACGACGCGGCTCTCCCACATTCGGACAATGGGAGGGAGTTTATCTTTCTGCGGAAAACCACCGCCAGATATATGTTCCAGAGGGTTTTGCGCACGGGTTTTGTGTTCTGAGCGATACAGCTAACGTCATGTACAAGTGCACGGATTTCTACACACCAGGTGACGAGTACGGAATTCTATGGTCTGATCCAGCCATCGGCATCGACTGGCCGGTGGCATCTAAAGTACTCTCTGACAAAGACAGCAAAAATCCTGAGTTAGGCAACATACAGGAAAACCTCTTGCCGGTCTGCCGGTAAAATAAACTAGAGTCTGTTTATCGACCGACTCTAGTTAAAATAGGAACTTTCCAAAAAACAAAATATGACATTATCAGGCCTTGACACATCCGGCATTCGGGATAACCACCAGCGTGGATCGATAGGTGATTTTCTCAAAGAGAAGATTCTAGAAGGTTCAGATCTCTCATTCGTCTCAGCTTATTTCACTATTTATGCCTATTCCTCTCTTAAGAACCAGCTCGACCAAGTCAAGCATCTTCGATTTTTGTTTGGGGAGCCACAATTCATCCAATCACTTGACCCTAACAAACTTTCTACAGAGAAAAAGGCCTTCAGGATCGAGGACGACGCTCTTTCGCTGTCAAACCGTCTTGAGCAGAAACGAGTGGCTAAGGAATGTTCGGATTGGCTTAAGAGCAAAGTCGATGTCAGGTCTATTATCAAACCTGGATTCCTTCATGGCAAGATGTACCATATGGACAACAATGGCGTTCAAGAAGCCATTATCGGAAGCTCGAACTTTACGGTGCGCGGCCTTGGTCTGGGAGCTTTGAACAACAACATCGAGCTTAATCTGGAAGTTGATAGCGCCAGAGATCGAAAAGACCTTAAAATATGGTTCGACGAGGTTTGGAACGACAAGGACCTTGTTGAAGATGTCAAGGCTGAAGTCCTGAACTATCTTTCTTTGTTATATCAGAATTATTCGCCGGAATTTGTTTACTTTAAAACACTCTTCCATATCTTTGAGGATTACTTGTCAGAGGCGGAACGTGGCGGCCTCCTCAACGAAAAGACCGGCTTTTTTGAGTCCGATGTGTGGAACATGCTTTATGAATTCCAAAAGGATGGAGTCAAAGGATCGATCAACAAGATTTTAAAGCATCACGGTTGCATCATCGCAGACAGTGTCGGCCTGGGAAAAACTTTTGAAGCGTTGGCGGTTATCAAATATTTTGAACTTCTAAACGGTCGAGTGTTAGT
>CAYWZR010000015.1:0-19971 GCA_964462885.1 uncultured Nitrospirota bacterium | reverse complement strand
GCCTGCACGAGACAAAGCTGATCGTAGACTTGCTTTACGAGGGTGGTATCGCCAATATGCGTTATTCGGTATCCAACACCGCAGAATATGGCGATCTAACAAGGGGGCCTCGTGTCATATCCCCGGCTGTAAAGGCTGAGATGAAGAAAATCCTTGGAGAGATACAGTCAGGAGAATTCGCGCGCGAATTTATTCTGGAGAGCAGAGTGAACAAGCCGGTATTTAAGGCGCTGGAACGGCAGGGCGCTGAGCATCAGATAGAAGAAGTCGGCAGCAAGCTGCGTGCTATGATGCCCTGGCTCAGCAAGAAAAAATTGGTAGATAAAAGTAAGGCGTAAATTGAGATGAAAAACATTTCTAGCCAATCAACTCCTGCATTGCAGGTCTTAATTTTGCCACTGCCAGCTTTAACTCTGGCACTGCCGGTGCTGATTTAGTGAGATTTAGCATAGCTCCGGAGGGATGGCCGTTTGTCATAGTTTTCGCCCTGTTGGCTATTGCTACGGGTGTTGCACTTAGACCCTGGATGGCTGTTTTTCCTGTTTTTCTTTTGTGTTTTATGCTGTTTTTCTTCCGTGATCCGGAACGTGTGACTCCGATGGATGCCGGAGTTTTTGTCTCACCGGCAGATGGGGAAGTGGTGTTAATCAAGGATGTCCACGAAAACATCTACCTTAATACTGATGTGATAATGATATCTGTATTTATGTCACCGTTTAATGTGCATGTTAACCGGGCTCCCATGGACGGAGTGGTAACTGATGTCGTACATGTTCCAGGTAAGTTCATGGCGGCATTCAAGGAAGAGGCGTCGCTTGCCAACGAACACATAGATATGGCAATGGAAGGCAGGCAGGGAAAGATTCTAGTGCGACAGGTGGCTGGATTCCTGGCTAGAAGGGCTGTATGCCGGGTAAAACCAGGAGACCAGCTAAAAAGGGGGGGAAGGTATGGTGTCATCAAGTTTGGCTCACGATTGGATATATATCTTCCTAAGGACACAAAGATTTCGGTTGCAATTAACGACCGGGTGACAGCAGGCGAAACCATACTTGGAACAGTTGACTTGAGGGATAAGTAGTGAGAAAAGGAGTATATCTGCTTCCAAACGGGCTGACTCTATGCGGCATGTTTTTTGGTTTTTTTTCTGTGCTTGCCTCGTTTAATGCAAATTACGAATCAGCTGCATGGGCTATTATTATTGCAAGCGTATTCGACGGCCTGGACGGTTGGGTTGCCAGACTGACCAACACCACTTCCAACTTTGGTATTGAGCTGGATTCCCTGTCAGATCTTATAGCTTTCGGAGTGGCTCCAGCAGTGTTGATATATAGTTGGTCTTTGGTTCCATTTGGCCGTATCGGCTGGTCTGCTGCGTTTCTGTATGTGGTCTGCGGAGCGCTTCGTCTGGCTCGCTTCAACGTTCAAAGGGTGTCTACTGAAAGTAAGTCTTTTACAGGAATGCCTATCCCTGGCGCGGCTGGCATTGTGGCCACCACAGTTCTCTTTCATCACGAGATATGGGGAGGGTGGCCGGAAAAGAACGTTCTGTTTCTGCTTCTGGCCTTTGTGCTGGCGATTCTTATGGTAAGTACATTCCGTTATCATGCTGTTAAAGAGATCGATTTCAGAAAACGCAAGCCTTTCTGGATTCTGGTTGTATTTGTTGTTGTGGTTGCACTTATTATTATGCATCCGCCGGTTGTTCTTTTTGTATTCGGAATTACATATATGCTATGGGGTATTATCGAAAGTGTTTACCTTGCCTCCAAAGGTAAAAAGACAATAACAGGAGCTGTAAAATGAGAACAATTCAAATTATGGATACAACTCTTCGGGATGGCGAACAGTCACCCGGAGCAAGCATGAATATAGATGAAAAGGTGATTATAGCGCGTCAGCTTGCACGTCTGGGTGTTGATGTTATCGAGGCGGGTTTTGCATACAGCTCCAAAGGCGATTTCGAATCGATAAAGACGATTGCCGGGGAATTGGCCGGAGAGGATAGTCCTGTAATCTGTAGCCTGGCCCGCGCGCGCGAGTCGGACATAAAAAGCGCCTGGGAGGCGCTACGGGAAGCCTCGAAAAGCCGTATACACGTTTTTCACTCAACCTCTGACATACACTTAAAGTATCAGTTTAAGGTTAGTCGTAAAGAAGCGTTAAAACGGTCTGTTGAGATGGTGCAACTTGCCAGAAGCTTTGTTGCTGATGTTGAGTTTTCGGCTATGGATGCCACCAGAACAGATATAGATTACCTCTGCGAGATTATGACCGCTGTGATCGAAGCCGGGGCCACTATTGTAAATGTGCCGGATACTGTTGGATACGCATTGCCTTGGGAATTCGAAAAGATAAACCATACACTAAAGGCAAAAGTTTCAGGTATTGAAAAAGTAGCAATTTCGATGCACTGCCACAACGACCTCGGCTTAGCCGTTGCTAATTCACTTGCAGCTGTACAAGGTGGAGCCGGACAGGTGGAGTGTACAATAAATGGTATTGGCGAGCGGGCTGGAAATTGTTCCATGGAAGAGGTTGTAATGGGCCTAAGAACCCGTAAGGATTTTTTTAAGGCGGATACCAGAATTAATGCTGTGGAGTTTGTAAGAGCCAGTCGTCTGGTTACAAAGATAACCGGTATACCTGTTCAGCCGAACAAGGCTATTGTCGGAGCAAATGCCTTTGCCCATGAAGCCGGCATTCACACTGACGGACTGTTGAAAGAGCGCAGTACTTATGAAATCATTAAACCCGAGTCAGTCGGATTTTCCAGGATGAAACTAGTGCTTGGCAAACATTCAGGCAGGCACGCCTTCAAAACCAGACTTCAGGAGTTGGGCTACGAACTTGCAGAAGAAGATCTCGAAAAAGCTTTTATGCGCTTTAAAGAGCTGGCCGACAGGAAAAAAGATATTTATGATGAAGACATAGAGGCACTTATTTCTGATGAAGTTTTCACTGTCCATGAGGTTTATCGCCTGGAGGCCTTAAAAGTATCGAGTGGTCTTAACATAACTCCAGAAGCTGTGGTTAGACTATCCACCCCAGAGGGGGATCAAGAGAAGGCTGGGACCGGCGACGGCCCGGTAGATGCGGTGTATCGTGCCATTGTCTCAATAACAGGAACAGGCAGCAAGCTCCTCAAGTTCGAAGTTAAAGCTATCACAGGAGGAACTGACGCCTTGGGGGAAGTTGTGGCTATGGTGGAAGCAGGTAAGGAAACTGTGCGAGGACACGGGGCTGATACAGATATTATTGTAGCTGCTGCTAAGGCATATCTTTCCGCACTGAACAGGCTGGCTTCTAAAAAAAGTTAATACATACCACAGACCATTTAAGATTATTACGAAAACAGATGCGGTTCGTGCTTGGCTACTCTGTTTCTACCTGCTTCCTTTGCTTTGTAGAGAGCTTCATCAGCCAGCCTTATTGTCTCTTGTAGTGATGAGCCGTCCAGCGGGAAACTGGCCACTCCGCCACTTATTGACAGCATTCCAAGTGGCTGTTTCTCTCTGTGAGCAAAGGGGTGTTTGGCTATTGTCTGCCTGACCCTATCCGCATACGAGTGTGCGCCTTCTTTTGTTATACCTGGTAGAAGCACGATAAATTCTTCTCCTCCGTAACGGGCGAATACGGAATTTTTGCGTGTGGACTTGCGTACAAGAGCTGCAAGTTCTTTAAGAAGAACATCTCCCTCTGGATGACCGTTGGTATCGTTAAAAACTTTGAAATTGTCAATATCAAAGAGGAAGATTGATACCGGTGTACTATCCAGAATTGCTTCTTCCACCGCTTTTTCAGCTTTATCGAAGAAATACCTTCTATTGTAAAGTCCGGTAAGAGGGTCGGTACTGGCCTCCTGTTTTGCCCCTCCCATATATGCCTGATTGTTAAGCGCCGTAGCTGCAATATCGGCTATCATCACAAGCAGATTTGCTTCGTTGCCTATAGTTAGCCCTGGTTTGCTTATCGCAATAACGCCTAACAGGCGGTTGTTAAAGGTAATCGGAGCTGCTATCCAAGGCTCTTTTTGACTGTAAGCTTTGGCATCTATATCTGCCTCTGGCAAATCATTATCGGAGTAACCGGCGGTTTTTACGATACGATCCTGGCCGGCTTTACCCACAAGTCCTTGCCCCAAGGCGAAAGAGACAGGCTGATTAGGTGAAAAAGCAGACTTGTTAAAACTCTTTTTCAGAACTTTTTCTTCCTCGTCAAAAACATAAATATCTACCGTATCCGTGTTTGTTATGTCATGAACCAGTCTTGTGACCGATGAGATGATCTCATCAAAATCAAAAGTTGCATTAAGACGCTTTACAGCAATTGGAACATTCAACATAAACGACAGGTAGCGGGCATTAAGAGCGTTTAATTGGCTGACCTTGGCGTTTAGGCTTCGTATATGTTGATCCTGGGTACGTTCTCCCTTACTGCTGGCAGCTTTGTTTTTGGACTCAGCTCTTCCGCGCCCCACTGCAACACCCATGCGGTACATTACAAGAGCTGCGATGACAGCTCCTATAAGGCCCACAATCTCTGGGCTTAGCTGAAAATTTTCTATCTGAACTGGTAGTTCCATAACAAAGCCGAGCGTAAGATCTTTTCTTATCGGCATTATAGTTATATTTTATAAAAATAGCACTATTCGAGACAATACATCTAAGGATAAATTTGCTCTATCACTTATCATTTCGGATGTTCCCCACTTTTCTAAAGGTGAGGATAAGATATATTGCTCAGTAGTTTATTGTCCAGATTTGATCGATTTTACTTGATATATTGAGGGGTTAGGCGCGGGCACAAATTAAGCATGCAAAACATCTCATCAGGATTGTTTTTTTTCCAACAGGGTTTTAAGTTCGGTCATGAACTCGCTTATGTCCTTAAAAGAGCGGTAAACCGAGGCAAAACGAACATAAGCTACCTCGTCAAGTTTTTTAAGCCTATCCATTATTTCTTCGCCAATCAAAGAGGAGGGGATTTCGTTTTCTCCGGTTTCCTGAAACTTCCTCTCGACGGCATCTGCAACCTCTTCCAGCTTATCAGCGCTTATCGGGCGTTTTTCACAGGCCCTTGTAAGACCCTGTCGTATTTTCATCAGATTAAAACGTTCCCGGCGTCCGTCTTTTTTTACCACCATTGGTAGAGACTCCTCCACCCATTCATACGTAGTAAAACGGGATTCGCACTTTAGACATTCTCTACGCCTTCGGATCGCTTGCCCATCTTTTGAGGAACGGGTGTCGATAACCTTATCTTCCTGGTGGTTGCAAAAAGGACATTTCATCGGTTAACGCCTCCGACTTTTAGTAAATAAGTAAATTTTAAATTGCTGATAAAACAGCAAATTTCAGTCTATCTATACTGGGTACATTACAGCTTTACGCCTAGCAAATCCAGTGCTTTATGTTGTAACGGCGTGGGCCTGGTTATCTACTCAAATTGCTCTACCCCGGTTAGCCTTGGGACTGTATACGATCTTTCACTATAGAGCCAAGATCCTTTGATGTCCTAAAGCTGGGTTTTCGTGTAATGATTTTTCTCCAGGGCAAAAGTTAAAACCAGGTAAGAGCTGCCGTAACCAAGGGTGTTTAGCAGCCCAATAGTCGCAGCGCACAGATCGGAACCGGCAAAGGCCTGTAGCGATGTTTCAGTTTTCTTTTTTTGATCCGACTGATCTGACCGATGCTGTAATCGCTTGGCAGCGAGTTGTTCGCTATAGCCACCTTCTTCGACAAACTGTTTTCCGAGCTCGGCAATCTGCTGATAGAGGCTTCTTCCAAATAGAATGAGAGACCTGAACCTTTCCTTAATTTAACTTAATATTTTAAAAAAAACCTCACTCCTTTCTGCTTTAGATCCACCAGTGTTATATGAAAATATTATCTAAAAATGTTACCTAAAAATATTAAGGCGGTCGCGGAAGCCTTCACCAAGCATATTAAAACTTAAGGCGGCAATACCTATCATAAGGCCGGGGAACGTCACCATCCATGGTGCAGAGGTGATAAATATTCGGCTCTGGCCTATCATGCTTCCCCATGTCGGCCAGGGCGGCTGAATACCAAGTCCGAGAAAACTCAGGGCCGCTTCTGAAAGAATAAAACCGCCCATTTTCATGCTGAGCGCTACAAGTGCTATAGGAAGAGCCTGGGGGAAGATATAGACAAGCAAAACCCTCAACTCCGAAGCCCCAAGCGCCCTTGCCGCTTCCATCTGCTGCGATTCTTTTAAAACAACAACCTGACCACGTACAAGCCTGGCCATGCCTACCCACCCGACAGAACCAATGGCGATTAAAACAGATAATATGCCCGGTGGCATAAGAATTGATATACCAATTGCAAGAAGAAGGGTGGGAAATGAAAGCAGTATGTCAACAACTCCCATTAGTATAAGGTCTAGCTTTCCGCCGAAATACCCTGATACAAGCCCTACAAACATACCAATCACAAACGTAATTCCCGAAGCTCCCAGAACAATCAGAAGTGAAATTCTGCCTCCGTAGAGAGTTCTGGAAAGAACATCTCTTCCCTTGTTATCAGTTCCAAATGGGTGCACCAACGAGGGAGGGAGTTTTATAGAATCCAGGTCTATCCGTACAGGATTGTACCCAGAGATGGAAGGACCTGCAACAACCCCAATAGTTATTACAAATAGAATTATGGCCGCTGTACGAATCATTTGATATTATCCTCTTCTTACCCTTGGATCCATGGCGGCATAACAAAGATCAACAATAAGATTGATTCCGACAAAAGCGAGAGTGCCCACCAGCACAGTGCCCATAACCACCGGATAGTCACGCTTAATAATGCCCTCCATTGCAAAGCGCCCTACCCCATCCCAACCGAAAATCGTTTCTGTAAGGACAGCACCGTTTAAGTAACTGCCAAAATCAAGCCCGATAACCGTTACAACAGGAATCAGTGTGTTTTTAAGAAGATGGGCAAAAACCACCCTTACGTGCGCTAGTCCTTTTGCCCGGGCTGTCAGCATGAATGGCTGATTAAGAACATCCATTGCCACGGTCTTTGTAACACGAGCGATAGAAGCAAAAGCCGGAACAGCAAGGGTAATAGCAGGAAGTATTATATAACTGAATCCACCTGTTCCGGAAGGCGGAAGAAGCCGGGCCTTTACGCTGATAAGAAGCATCAGAATCAGACCTATCCAGAAAACCGGCAAGCTTACCCCGGCCATTGTGATAAAGTCCAGAAATCGTTCGAAACGACGCTGGCGAAATGCCATAAAAAGTCCCAGACTCACACCAACCGGCACTGCCATTGCCATTGCGCAGGCAGCCAGAGCAAGGGTGTGAGGAAGCTTGTCGATTAAATCATCAGCCACGGAACGATTAGTATAGAAAGAACGGCCAAGTTCTCCATGCATAATAAGTTTTAGATAGCCTAAGTACTGATCCAGAAAAGGTCTGTCAACACCAAGTTCCCGGCGTATGCTTTCGACTGTCCCGGCATCTGCCCGTTCGCCCACAAGAGCCAGGGTGGGATCGCCTGGCAACGCCCATATAAGCAGAAAAACCAGAAAGGTTATTCCGACAATTACAATAGGTACAACTGTAAGCCTTTTTAGTAGATATGTTTTCATCTAATTGTTTTCACATTCAAACCCTTGTCAATGGTATGAATAGGATAAAGTCGAAATCCATTTACCCAAGGCTGCCGAACCGCGTAATCCGTACGATGCCAGAAAAACACCCAGGGAACCTCATCTGCGATCAGGTATTCGGCCTTTTCATACTCTTTCCATGGCGTAGCAGAGCTGCGACCGGTTTCGATCAGCCTGTCGACTTTATCATTAACGTAGCGTGTTCTGTTTCCACCTGCTCCCAGGTTTGAGGAATGAAAAGTAGGAAACAGAAAATTTTCGGCATCTGGATAATCCGCCCACCAGCTAAGCCAAAACATATCAGGATCGCCTCTGTTTATTGCAGCCTTGTAGGCTGACCACTCAAGCTGATGAATATTTACCTTTACACCGATTCTGGCAAGGTAATCCTGGGTTATTTCAGCAAGATCCAGGGTCTCTTGTTCCGAGGTAACGTACAAGGATAACTCTAAGTCTTCAGGTAATCCAGCCTCTTTTATAAGTTGAACTGCGAGTTTAGGATCATAAGATATAGGCGGCGGAGCTGGCCAGGAGCGAAGAGATGGTGGAACCGGTCCTGAGGCCAAAATCCCCCTGCCCTCGTAAAATGTCTCCAGGATTTTCTTCCTGTTAATAGCGTGAGCCATAGCCAAACGCACTTTTAAATTACTAAAGGGATACTTTAAACAGTTCATCCCAAGATAGTAAGTATTAAGGCCTTTTAGCGAAACAACAAGTGGGCTCCATTTAGGCGAATTTAAAAATCTCCTATATTCAGGAGATGGAATACCAATAACATCTATATTGCCTATCTCAAACTCTGCAATCGCGGTAAGGTCTTCAGGGATTACTCTATAAATAATGCCTTTAAGTTTGGGGGAGCCGCCAAAGTAGTCCTCTCTTGCTGAAAGAGTAAGCATGCGATTGTGAAGCCACTGAACCAATTGGTACGGCCCTGTTCCCACTGGCGAAGTTCCAAAGTCAGGCCCCGAACTCTCCACAGCATATCGGTCTACCACATACGCGGTAGGCATTGTCAGCAGCCCGAGAAAGGGGGAAAACGGCTCGGTCAGTATCACTTTAAAGGTTAAGTCATCCTCTGCTTCCATCTTAGCAACCCTGTCGAACACCCAGGTATTTGGAGACCTGGTAGCCGGATTGAGCACCCGCTCGAACGAGTATAAAACATCCCGAGATGTCATACGTCTTCCGCCCGGGAATGTTACATCTGCCCGCAATCTGAATATATAGGTACGACGGTCACTGGATATCGTCCAGTCAGTTGCCAAGTCTGGAATTATACGGAGAGATTCATCCATTTGAACCAAGCCGTTAAACAATTTGGCCACAATGGAACCGGATGCCACATCAGTTATCAAAGCCGGGTCCATTGACGTTGGATCACCTTTTAATCTGAGAGACAGATACCCGGGAATACGTTCTTTGGCCGACATACAGCCGGACAAAAGAAAGCATGTAAGGATCAAGAAACAAAACTTGAGGATCGAACTAAACAAGGGGTTAATTATTTTATTACAAAAAAATATTGTACGCATTTTTGTATCTGTTGATGATATCACATAAGCAGTGGGGAAAGGATCTGGACAAAAATAATTAGTTTTTTATGCTTACAAATATTTTCGTGTAATAATTATAATTTTCTTATAAAAAGTCCTATTCCAAATCTCTTTTCACTGGGGAAGAGTTAACGATCATCTAAAAACCAACTATTATGAAGACTTGACAGAATAATATTTATTGCAGCAAAATAATAAATTAAGGTTTGTTTGCTGATAGGACTGGTATTGGAACCAATAAACATTATGAAACGCCTTCGCATAACAAAAGTATGGACAATCTTTTTGGTCTACCTTCTTGCAGGCATGGCAGGTGCCAATCCTTTGGTTCTTTGTCTAGGGGTACAAGGCCATATAGGGATAGAAGCCACAGGATTGAATCAGTCCTGTGACGGATACTGTGATGTCTATTCTAATGCTGATTACAAATCTTCAAGCGAAAACGCAGTTGCACTAACAACAAATCTATGCGGGCCATGTGTTGATATTCCAATTTTAGTAGGCAGCTCAGGGGCACAGAACCAAAATATTCGTCTTTCCGAAGATTTCTCCCATTCCTGGCAAGATAAGCAGGTATCTATTATCACCTCTAACTCTGCATTCATATTCCCTGCAGAAGCACCGGGGAGAAAACTTTTGCCATCACACCTATTCACAGTTAATTCAACTATTACCTCTCTTCGTACAATCATATTTTTAGTCTGATCTCTCCAGAACCCCTATTATAAGCCATTTAAAATAGTGGATGTATTTTTATGCATTTACATACAAGGACACGTGTATTTGTGTACTTACTAATTATTTTTTAAATTTAAAAAAAATTTAAAAAAATCAAAATTTTAAAAAATGCAATTAGATTTCGGAGGTTTTTGATGTCACAGAAGTTTTTATCATTATTAGCCTTATCACTCTCACTGGTGCTTTCGGGTTGCGCTGGAAATCGCGTAGAATTAAAACAGCCAGAGTTCAGCCCGCTGGGCAGCGATATCAGGACATTCCATCCTCCAGCCGAGCCAAACGGAGAAGGTTCTAACGGCTTAAAAGTCGAAGAGCCAACAGGTGACCTTACATTGCGTCAGGCCTTATCTATGGCGCTGCTGAAAAGCCCGGAACTAGCCGCCTTTTCCTGGGAAGTACGTGCAGGAGAAGCAAGGAGACTTCAGGCTGGTCTTCTGCCAAACCCGGAAGTTGGTATCGCAGTGGAAGAATTCGGCGGCTCAGGTGTTAGAAGAGGCTACAACTCTGCCGAGACGTCCGTTGTGCTTAGTCAACTCGTCGAGCTGGGCGGTAAACGCGCCAAGCGAACAGAAGTCGCAACCATCCAAAGCAATCTGACCGGGTGGGATTACGAAAGCAAACGACTCGATGTCTTTACAGAAACAACCAAGGCCTTTGTAGAAACCCTTGCAGCTCAGAGCAGACTTGCCTTAGCAAAGGAATCCTTCGACTTGGCTAAACAGGTTCTTCAGGCAGTTTCTGAGAGATCAAGGGCAGGTAAGGTCTCTCCGCTTGAAGTAATAAAAGCAGAAGTAGCTCTTTCAACCAGCAGAATTAAGCTTGAACGGACACAACGTGAACTGGAAACAAACCGCAAGAGCCTGGCCGCCACATGGGGAAGTCATTCCCCAATGTTTATACATGCTAATGGTAATTTCGAGACCATTAATGAAATTCAGCCTCTTGATCAAATACTACCACTGATATATCAGAATCCTGATATCGCAAGGAGTAAAGCAGAGACAAAACTACGGCGTGCCGAAATACGCTTGGAAGAATCTGAAAAAGTTCCCAGCCTTACTATAGGCGCAGGACTGCGGCGCTATGAGGAGCCCGATGAAGTTGCCTTAATTTTCGAGCTTTCACTACCTCTTCTGCTTTTTAATCGTAACCAAGGAAATATTTTAGAAGCAAAGCACAATCTTGCAAAGACTTTGGAAGAAAACCGGGCAACCAATGTTCGGATAATAGCTAATATTGGGCAAATACATCAGATTCTATCATCTTCATATCTGGAAGCAATTACTTTAAGAAATGATGTTTTACCAGGAGCTTATAGCGCATTTGCAGCAGCACGCGAAGGCTACAAGCAAGGTAAGTTCGGGTACTTAGATGTTCTGGATGCTCAAAGAACCCTTTTCGAGACAAAGGCAGGCTACATTGCCGCACTAGCTGACTATCACAAAGCAATGGCTGACGCAGAACGTCTTATTGGGCAGAGCTTAACGCTACAAAAATAACATTAAAAAACTTTTAAAAACATTTAGAACTATTTAAGGAGCAATACTTATGAAGAACAAAAAAATATCCACCCTGTCAATCACATCAACAACATTTTTTTTGTTGGCTGTGGTTATTTGGATTTTAGCGCCATTTGGGGGATCTGCAACCATAGCCCAAGCCACGCAACAAGAACACGGCGAAGAAGGTAAAGGTCATGATGAATCGACATCGACTAAACACAACGAACATGAAGAGGAAGGCGGTGCCCATGACGAGCACAGCGAAAAAGAGATCGTTAAACTAAGCAAAAAGGAAAGAAAAGAATTCGGAATTGAATTAGAGACAGTTAAAAAAGGAAAATTAGAGATTTGGAAAAATCTTTCCGGAGAAGTCGTCGTCAATGCAGATCGCATCTCCCATATTGTCCCTCGTTTACCTGGCATTGTAACAGAAGTTAGAAAAAATCTTGGTGATACTGTTCGGCCAGGAGAGGTGATGGCTATAATCGAAAGCCGTGAACTGGCAGATGCCAAAGCCGCTTACCTTGCAGCACAGGAAAGAATCGCACTTGCTCAAGCTATCTTTACCAGAGAAAAAAATCTTTGGGAAAAGAAAATATCTTCAGAGCAGGAATATCTTGACGCAAAACAGGCCCTTGCCGAAACCAATATTGAACTACGTGCGTCCGAGCAAAAACTTCATGCGCTTGGTTTTTCGGATGAGTACGTAAAATCTCTTCCTGCACACCCAGATGGAAACCTCACCCTTTATAAAATTGTAGCGCCAATAAGTGGTACTGTTGTCAAAAAACATATCACCTTAGGCGAAAAGCTCGGGGATGAATCAAACACTTTCACCATAGCCGACTTGAGTAATGTTTGGATAAATCTGACGGTTTACCAGAAAGATCTACCTAATATACATCCTGGGCTGCATGTGGTCGTACGTGCTGACCAGCACGACGCTGAAACCAGCGGCACTATCGACTATGTAAGTCCATTTGTAGATGAATCAACCCGTACGGCTACTGCACGTGTGGTGGTCGATAACTCTAAAGGCGGCTGGCGTCCTGGCATGTTCGTAAGCGGCCAAGTGGTTGTTGATGAGCTGGATGTCGATATGCTGATCTACCGCTCAGCCATCCAGATTATCGATAGTGAAAAGGCTGTGTTTGTGCAGACCGAGGATGGTTTTGAACCTCGGCATGTTAAAACAGGGCGCTCCAATAAAGATTATGTTGAAATCATCTCAGGGTTGGAGCTCGGGCAGCTTTATGTAAAGAGCAACGCATTTACACTCAAGGCCGAGTTGGGTAAAAGTCAGTTCGGCGAAGGCCACGGTCATTAATTCATCACAAAAGGGAGGAGATTCTCAAAATGATTAATCGTTTAATTAATATATCACTGAGTAACCGCCTGATGATGATCGTGCTGACAGTGCTGGTAACAGCAACCGGCTACTGGAGCTATCAGAGGTTGCCGGTTGACGCGTTTCCGGATGTCTCGCCGAATCTCGTACAGGTGTTCACAATTACAGAAGGGCTTGCTCCCGAGGAGATAGAAAAATATGTGACCTATCCCGTGGAAGCATCTATGACTGGTTTGCCCGGAGTGAAAAAAATCCGTAGTGTTTCAAACTTTGGCTTGTCGGTGGTGAACATTTATTTTGAAGATGGAATGGATATCTATTTTTGCCGGCAACTTGTTAACGAACGTCTTCAGGAAGCCCGTAACCAAATACCGGAGGGTTTTGGTGAGCCAGGCATGGGACCGATATCCACAGGCATGGGCCTGGTGCTGTTTTACTATCTAGAGGATACCACCGGAGAGTTCTCACTTGAAGAGCTTCGCAGTATCCAGGATTGGGTTGTAAAGTTCAACCTACAGACAGTGCCAGGTGTTACAGAGGTGCTGGGAATAGGCGGCTACGAGAAGCAATATCAGGTAGTTGTAAATAAAGATGCGCTATTGCGTTACGATCTTACATTACAGAACATAATAGAGAGTATAAAGTCTAACAATTTAAACGTCGGCGCTCAGTTCATCGTGAAAAACAATGAAGAGTTGATTATACGTTCCGTAGGTCTGGCCGAAGACATCGAGGACTTAAATAACATTGTTGTCAAGACCTCGGATGGGCGGCCTGTCTATCTAAACGACGTAGCTGAAATGAAGATAGGCGGTGCAGTTCGAAGAGGGGTTCAAACACGTAACGGCCAGCAGGAAGTCGTAGCAGGTATGGTCATAAAACTGTATGGCACTAATGCATCTACTGTGATCGAGCGTGTTGAAAACAAGATAGCCGAGATAAACAAGATGTTGCCAGAGGGTGTAAGGATTGTGCCCTATTACCAGCAGAAAGACATTGTAGAAGCTTCTGTCAACACAGTCACCAGTGCATTATTGCAGGGAATTGCTTTGGTTATGCTGGTGCTGCTTGTTTTCATGGGTGGTTTCCGGCCCAGCCTGGTTGTTGCGCTTGCAATCCCTTTTTCGGTCTTGTTTGCCTTTATTGCAATGGGCTACTTCGGACTCTCAGCCAATCTAATGTCACTGGGTGGACTAGCTATTGCCATTGGTATGATGGTAGATGGAACCATAGTGGTGGTCGAAAACGTGGATCGTATGCTTCGCGAAGCCGACCCGCACGAATCGAGAATCCATGTGGTGGGACGAGCGTGCAAAGAAGTAGGCCGCCCGATTGTATTTGCCATCTTTATTATCATCATCGTCTTTTTACCGCTTTTCACTTTGCAAGGAGTGGAGGGAAAGACTTTCCGCCCTCTGGCCTACACTGTTGCTCTGGCAATGTTTGGATCTCTTATTTTTGCACTGATTCAAGCGCCAATGTTCAGCTATTTACTTATGCGGCGTCCGAAGACGACAAAAGGAGATAGCAAGCCTCGTGAATCTTTTGTCGTCCGTATACTATTAAAACCCTACCGACCGCTTATAAGTTATTTTGTTCGAGCCCGCTGGGCTGCTGTAGTGCTTTCAATAGTTTTGATTACAATTGGTGTACTTATATTCCCCAGGTTAGGCTCGGAATTTACGCCTACACTAAAAGAGGGAACAATAGTGGTCCGTTTAACCATGGCGCCCTCGATTTCTCTGGTTGAAAGTACCCGCATAACCATGATTGTCGAACGCAGGGTGATGAATATACAAGAGGTTAAAGAAGTCGTAACCCGTATAGGCCGAGGCGAGGTTGGAGCACATGCCGACCCTGTAAATTCAGCAGAAATGTACGTGCTGCTGAAACCAAAGTCAGAGTGGAGACAAGAAGGAAATCAAGAATATATTGAGACAATTATCAGGGAAGAACTTGGAGAAGTTCCAGGAGTTCAGATCAACCTTACTCAACCCATCGAGATGACTGTGGATGAACTGCTGGAAGGAGTTAGGGCCGAGCTGGCAATCAAACTCTTTGGTGATGATCTAAGTATGCTAAAGCAGAAGGCCGATGAAATTGCAGCTGTTGTTAGAGCTGTTCGAGGAGCCGCAGACCTACAGGTGGATCAGATCAGCGGCACGCCACAACTTCTTATTCGCCCCAACCGTCAAGCCGTCGCACGATATGGTCTTAATATTTCTGACCTGCAGGAAGTTATCAGAGCCGCAATCGGCGGAGTAACGGCAGGACAGATTTTCGAAGGAATCCGGCGTTTCGATATTTTAGTTAGGTACGCCCCTGAGGCCCGGCAAACCATTGAAGCCATCCGTGAAATCATTATTGAAGCTCCGGATGGCAAGCGTGTACCGCTTAGCGAACTGGCTGACATTCAGGAAATAGTGGGGCCTCGCCAGATTACACGCGAGGATAACCAGAGGTTTATAACTATTCAGTGTAACGTTGTGGATCGTGATATTGTCGGATTTGTTGAGGAAGCTCAAAACCTGATCGATCAGCAAGTAGAACTTCCGACCGGATACATGGTTACCTGGGGAGGACAGTTCCGCCTGCAACAGGAAGCCAACAAACGCCTGGCCATTGTTGTTCCTATTACACTGTTAGTAATTTGCTTGCTTTTGTTTAGTAACTTTGGGTCTCTAAAAAATACCCTTCTGATATTGCTGAACATTCCACTTGCTATGGTGGGCGGAATAGTGGCGCTATGGATATCAGGTCAGAACCTTTCCGTACCTGCTTCGGTTGGATTTATAGCGTTGTTTGGAATTGCGCTCGAAAACGGCATGGTACTGCTTACATATCTTAACCAACTTGTTAGAGATGGTGTGCCGATAGATGAAGCGTCGATCCGTGGAGCCTCACTGCGTCTGCGACCGGTGCTGATGACTGCAATAACCACAGCATTGGGATTGATTCCACTGCTTACAGCCAGCGGCACCGGCAGTGAAGTACAGCTGCCCTTGGCCACAGTTGTGGTTGGTGGCCTTATAACCTCAACCGTTTTGACACTACTGGTTTTGCCAGCGCTGTACAAGTGGTTTTCCGATCCGATTGAACACGAATAGCTAACCAAGGTGAATAGGCTGAAAACTAAAGACTTTTTCCTTTTAGCCTATTCACCTATATTTTACTAAATTTTACTAACTCTTATTAAATCAAGGTTAAAAAAGGAGTCTGACTATGAAATTAATTATTGCATTTATCAAACCGCATAAGCTTTCAGAGGTAACACTGGCTCTGCACGAGATAGAGGGCCTAACAGGAGCCAGCATCTCGGACGTCCGCGGCTTTGGTAGAGGCCGTGCCAAAAATGCTCCTGACCGTGTGCAAACAGATCTCATAGATTTTATGCCTCGTATAAGATTGGAGATGGTTTGCCCGGATATGCTGGTAGAGCAGGTTGTCTCAACTATCGAAAAAAATGCTCACACAGGTCTTAGAGGAGATGGGAAAATATATGTAATTGAAGTGGAACAAGCAGTACGTATCAGCACTGCGGAATGTGGAGACTGTGCTGTTTAGTTTTTTTTTAAAAAAACAAGTTGAACGATATTTTTAATCTATGAGTATCTTCAAAATATATACCTTTTATTACACATCACACTGAAAAAACATATGGAATCAGGATGTTAATCCTGATTCCATTTAAACCGATCCAACCGAGAAAATCTCAACCCCAAAAATCTAAATCTATTTCGTTCCAACTCCTAAAGAGCAGTTGGAAGGGTAGTAACTTGCTGGTAAAAAATGTTTGGGGCTATCCAATCCGAACTCGATCCGTAAGAAGCTGAGCTGACGGTACTGTCAAGGGAGGAGCAGTCGTTACCCCACATTGCGTTTAAGTCTGAGGCGGAGTTGCAGAAAGGATTGACATAGGCGGCGGTATTAAAGGAAATCCCGAAATTTGCTGACAAACGGTCCATTCCAAAATTAGCAATATCGGTAAGATCGCTTTTTGTTCTGGACATCATATAGACGCTGACCTTTGACGCGGTATTATTCCCGACGAAATCAGTATACATGTTCATGGACCTTTCATCAGATTCCGCGATTGTGCAGCTTGGGGTGGAACTGTCGGAGATTCCGGAAAACCACCTGCCATTGTAAAGCATTGCTTTTCCCGTCCATAAATCTCCTGTTCTGGAAATGTGAATGCGAACTCTTTCAGGTGCTCTGGCATCGCTTTCTTGACAAGATGTTCCGGCTATAAAAACAGTTATGGTCCATGTTTGATCATTCGTATAACTAACCTCAATATCCAGTGTTCCTGTTTCTTCCTCCTCGTTACTGTTATCATCCGACATATTAGCCAGGTTGAGTTGGATTTTGTACTTATCGCCGTTTACATCAACATATCCTGCCGGGGAACCGTTGTTTTTCATGAGAATAGAGAAATCTGTGGAGGATGTTTTTGAATAACCAATAGTCTCATTTCCATCTGTTACCGTACCCGAACTTCCATTCGGAATGTCTCCGATATTGCTTCCAATCTCAGAGATAATCTCCCTGGCGTTATCTAAAAACATCTGGCCCATGTTGAGATAGAGTTTCAACAGAATGGGCTGACATGCAAATAAATCTAGACCCACGCAAGGGTCTTCACTATTTTGGGACAGAAAAGTGTGTGGTTTATTTACTCCGGAGCTATAATCCAGGGTGGAGGGGATAAAGTTATTGCTTATGCTCTGAAGGTTGTTGCTAACAGCAGTAGTGGTCGTATTTACAGAGGAGTTATCATCACCTCCACAGGACGTTATCATTACGCTAAGAGGAACAATATAAAACAGCATAAATATTTTTTTCATGATTATTTCTCCTTTTTTTAGCAACGACCTCTTGCTTGTTCATTATTTAATTGATTCGATCGAAATTAATAATAAATATTTTGCCTACCCATAATTACATTGCCTTGGCCTTCTGATTAGAAGGGAGCTTAATATCCACTACTTTACTGTCTTGTTTTTTCTCAGCAGAATTATTTACAACTTTAAGTTCTTCCTGCTTAAATGTTTCCTGAATTCTGGAAATCTGGATTTCAACTTTGGCCCCTTTAGAGATCGAAATATTCTCTTTGTAGAGTATAGCCCCTGAGCCATGAGCATTTGAACCTATTTCAACTTCATTGCCTTCCAACTTGCCGTTAAACTCACCGTTTACATAAATCTTGCCTTTTGCTTTTATTTCTCCTCCGTTGAACTTACCGGAGATTTTAACATTGTTACCTGCCAAGATATTTCCACTTTTCAACTCTCCTTCAATCTCGACACTTCCCCCTATAGTTTCAATGTTTCCATTACAGGTTCCCTTTATCAAAATATTAGAATCTTCTGTTGCCTTTATATTGCCTTCGACATCTCCACTTAGCTCTAAATCGCACGTTACATTAATATCTCCGATTAATTTACTTCCCTTTAATATAGTATTAACGCCTGTTTTAGTGGTTTTAATGCCTAGAGTTTTAGCTTTAGCTTCTGTTTCTTCGCGAACATATTTCTCTTCTTTTCTACCATTACCGTTACCGTTGCCATTACCATCTGTTTTAATACTATTTCCATCCGATCCCCATTTATTAAACATAGTTTGCCTCCTTAAAACATATCTTCAATAGAGATATCATGTTGTATTATTCGGTATGTATAAGTTGAAACTTGAATCGATGTTTTTTGGAGCCAAATTTAAAATATTTATCGGAAAAAAATAATTAAATATCTGAGATAAGTATATGGAATAATTAAAAAAATAAACCATTTTCATTAAACTTATTCAGGTCCATTTTATGATCTGCCAAAACCTGAAAACACCCATATTTTATTAAGAAAAATTATTTATTAAGAAAAGAAAATTGCTTTTCGTAAAAATCTTTTGCAGCAGCCTGTTTTTCGGTTACGTAGGAAAAAATTTCTTCATAATTATCGAAAAGAAGATTAACAATTCTGCTATCCAAAAGTCGACGATCAGAAAATTGTTTAAGAATCTGAACAACTCCACTTTTGGACATCCCCTTTCTATATGGTCGATCTTCGGTCAGTGCAGTAAATATATCCGCAACCATCATAATTCGCGCCCCTGTGCTTAATTCGTTTGCAGTGCAATGAAAAGGATATCCTGTTCCGTCAAGTTTTTCATGGTGATAAGCAGCCCACTCAGCAATCTGCTGAAGACCTTTAATGGTATTTATCACATAATAAGTATAGTATGTGTGTGATTTGATAACTGCCATCTCTTCTTTTGTAAGTTTTCCGGATTTATCCAGAATACTGTTAGAAATTGCTAGTTTACCTATATCATGCAAATTACCCGCAACTTCCATAAGCCCTACTTCTACTTCCGTAAGACCAAATACTTTTGATAGTATAGATGCAGATGCGGCAACTCCTGAAGAATGCGTTGCAGTAAAACGAGAACGAAAATCAATAATATTCCGAAATAACTCCGACATTAAGGACAAATCCGAAAAGTCTATTTCTATCTTCCTGAAAGGCCCTTCATTAAGGAGAAGAGCATATAACCTGGGCGATACCAGGTCCAACCAGAATTCTTCGCGATTAGAAACTTTGAGAAAAATGTCTATAATCCTAGGATGTAATAATGTCCCGGATAAGGATGTTATTTTTGCGATCAGCTCTTCATGCTGATGAAGAATGTAGTGATCTCGTTTTATTTCACGCTCTAAAGAATCGGCAAGCGATAATAATTGCGACTCAAAAACAAGAGGGTTTTTAATTGATTCGTTCCAATGTTGCCATTCTTTGTGATGAAATTTGATTATTTTAGACGAGTTCTTTAACCATGGTATATTGCTAAGTAAAATTTCGCCGCGTATGCAATGAGTTTCGATATCTTTTACTTCAAAATTTCTAAGATAAATTTTCTCCTCCAATGAAAAGGCTCCAATATCATGAAGCAGCGCTGCTATGAAAATTTTTTCCAGCCTTTCAGCTGGAAAACCCAGGGCTTTTCCCATTTCCCAAACAACAAATGCTGTTCTTTGTTGATGTTGGATTAATGAAGGATCAGCCAAATCCATGGCATCTGAGAGGGAAAGAACAAGATTGCCTAAATTAACTGTAATTTGACGCTGCATTTTGTTCTCCTAAAAAAATACACCAGACCGGATATACCAGGAGTTTTGTGGCTTCATTCATTCTTC
>CAYWZR010000014.1:0-20180 GCA_964462885.1 uncultured Nitrospirota bacterium | reverse complement strand
TTACTAAGCTTATCAATCTAAGGAGGATTGAAATGAAAAAAAAATTTATATTTTTGTTTTTGTTTACTATTTTGTTTTTTTGTCAACCGTTAAGAAATTCTTTTGGAGAAGAAAAAGTTGTAATAAAAGATCCCAGATCCGTATGCGTAATTGTAAACCGAGATTCCAATGATATTGCGTTCATGGACTTAAAGACAAAAAAGATAATTGGAAAAGTATTTTTAGGGAAATGGGTTAATCCGCACATGGCTGCAATGACTCCTGATGGACGCCGAGTGGTAACAGGAGGAACAAGGGCAAATAAAGCTTATATTATTGATGTGGCGACTATGAAGCTGATTAAAACAATACCGGTTGATATAGCGCCGGAACATCTTGCCATTACACCGGACAGCCGTTTTTACTACCAGGGCAACCCTGATGGTGATTCTGTCTCGATTATTGATCTGGTTTCTTTAAAACTAATAAAAAATTTAAGGGGGTTTGCCGAGCCTTTAAATATCACTTTTATACCTGACGGTTCAAAGGCCTATGTGGCAAATTATGGTGCTCATTGGGTCGGTGTGATTGATGTTAAACGACATGAGTTGTTAAAGAAAATAAGAATAAGCGAGGTGCCTGGAGTCAGCAAACTTGATCCAAAAAAATACTTGAGTGAAATCAGGGGAATCTCGAACGCTTCTATCACAAGGGATGGCAGGTATCTTTATGCCGCAGACGGAGACTTGGGTGTTGTAGGTGTGATCGATACCAGGGAAGATAAGGTTATTACAGTGATTAAAGTAGGTGCCGATCCCTGGCGCGCTTATCCAAGTTCAGATGGAACTAAAATGGTTGTACCCAATAATGGAGATGAAACTATATCTATTATTGATATTAAAAAGAATAAAGTCATTGCTACATTAGAAGCTGGTCCAGATATGGTTGGAGTAAATTTTTCTAATAACAAGGCTTTTGTTATCAGCAATTCCAGCAGTTTTGTTTATGTATACGATCTAAAGAAACTGAAACCTGCAGGACGTATCAAGATTGGAACAAACCTGGAGCTGCAAACTGCCGCCACAGGCGCAGACGGAGAAAAGATGTATTTAACCAGCGCTACGGATCATTCACTTTATATTATTGACGGCAAAACAAATGCAGTTGAACGGGTTCCTGATGTCGGATTATATCCTTGGGGGTCTTTTGTCCTTGAAGGCAGGGATAACTACTGCCACTAATCGGCAGAGCAATTGCAACAGGATGGGCGGAATGGCAATCCATTTTTTCCGCCCATCCTGTCAGGAGTGGAGTCGAAAAAATGAAAAAACATAAAACTAACAATTTCATTAAAAAAATAGCAACTGTTATAAGCGTAGCTGTCTTTAGTTTCTTAATTCTGTTTTTTTATGGAAAGCAAGAGTCGGCTTCCACAAAAAACAGCAAAGAAATTAAAAGCCTGGAATATATCTGCTCTATGCATCCAAATTACGTTTCTAAAACTATGGGAGATTGTCCTATCTGCGGTATGGATCTGGTAGAAAAAATTGTTACACAAATACGCGGAGTCAAACTTTCGAAAAAACAGGCGGATGAAATAACTCTTACTAAGGCAAAAGTTTCGATGGAAAAAATAGAAAAATGGATAAGAACAGCAGGCTCTAAAGATCATGATACCAAGCAAATAAGAGGTAAAGTTTACGGAAACGATGCTCAATTTATCAAGCTTGGACAACAAGTTCGTGTTTTTCCTCTGGTGGGAAGAGAGCCTGTATTACAGGGAAAGATTACAGGTTTGCTGCCTAAAAAACATGAAAATGACATTACAATTGTGCAGACAAATATTTCCGATCCATGGTATCAGAAGGCTGATTATTACATCATGGAAATTATCGTTGATCTGGGCACTTACCCCTCTATTCCTAATGAAGCGATTATCGAGGAAAACTCTGTCAGTGTTGTCTATGTTATGGGAGATAACAATGATGAGTATCTTCCTGTAAATATCTCCACTGGTATACGTGGAGAACTCTATACCAGAATAATAGATGGTATTGACCTGGGAGATGAAGTAGTCACCTTTGGAAGTTTTTTCCTGGATGCTCAGTATAAGCTCCAAAAGCAATAAGCCCAGTTACCGTATTTACAATGATCGAATCAATAATTAATTTTTCTATTCAGAAGCGCAAGGCTGTTATTATGATTGTTTTTCTTGCAGTCGGACTAAGCCTTTACTCTCTAGTACATTCTCCAATGGACGCTGTCCCGGATATTTCGGATCCGCAGATCATTGTTTATTCCAAGTGGCAACGAAGTCCTCAATTATTAGAATCGCAGATAACTTCACCGATTATTGCTTCTCTTAGAGGTTTAACCGGGGTTAAAACAGTAAGAGGAGTTTCATATCTGGGTTATTCATTTGTTTATGTGATTCTTGAGACTAGGAGCGATCTGGAGAATGTGCGCCGCAAGGTTATGGATAACCTTAGCGTCATACGAAACAAACTCCCAACAGACGCAAATATTGAGATAGCCCCTAACGCAGGTGCTATGGGATGGATTTTTCAATACGCGCTGCTGGATAAAGACAGAGCCTATGATCTTCGTGAACTACGCCTGATTCAGGAAAACACCATTAAACCTGCCCTAGAATCCATACGTGGAGTGGCTGAAGTGGCAACCATTGGGGGCCTTGTAAAACAATACCAGTTAAAACTTTATCCTCCTTTGCTGGCGGAAACAGGTATTTCTCTGGATGTTGTTGTGGATAGATTAAAATCTGCTTTTCATGAAGTGGGCGGAAGAGTACTGGAAATTACCAACCGGGATTATCAGATCAGGGGGTTAGCTTCATTTGAGTCAGTTGATCAACTGGAATCCATGTTTGTGGGATACTCCAAAGAAGGGAAACCTGTTCGAATAAGGGATATAGGCTATATTCAGGTTGGTTATGACCTACGCAGGGGAATCGCTGACTTAAACGGCAATGGTGAAGTGGTTGGAGGAATTCTTATTGCCGGACAAAATGAAAATGTTCTGGAACTTCTGGGAAGAGTCAAAATAAAAATGCAGGAAATAAGTAAAAAACTTCCTCAAGGAATTGAACTGGTAACGGTTTATGACCGTTCCGGCCTTTTGCTAAAAACATTATCATCCTTTTTTAAAACCCTGGCTTATGAACTTCTGATAGTCGTGTTTGTAATGAGTATCTTTTTAAATAATGTCAGAACCGCAGCTCCATCAGTACTCATACTTCTTCTAGGTACTTTGTTTACAGCTATTCCGGTCTATATGTCTGGACGAACATTAAACCTTTTTTCCCTGGCAGGTCTGTTTTTAGCATTAGGAGAAATGGCGGACGCCGCCATTGTTATGACGGAAAATTGCCTTGCAGAGATGAACGCAGCTGGAAAAGTCAACGAAAAAAGGAAAAGGGAAATTATCCTCAAAGCCGCTGCCGGAATGGGTAGACCGTTATTTTACTCTCTTTTGATTATCATGGTTTCCTTTTTGCCGGTATTTTTTCTAGAGGCGCAGGAAGGACGATTGTTTGATCCTCTGGCATTATCCAAAACTTTTGCCATGTTTTTTTCCACAGTACTTACATTTTTCTTTCTTCCCGGACTGATCCTGACTCTATCCAAAAGCAAAGCTCTTCCTGGTCCTGGAAAAATATACTACTTTATGATTCGCATGTACAAACCTCTTCTGAAAGCCGTGCTTAAGTACAAATATATTTTTATATTCGTAAACATACTAATTATGGCTGTCTCTCTTCCTCTTTTCTGGAAATTTGACAAGGCTTTTATGCCTGAATTTGAAGAGGGATCCCTGCTGTATATGCCGACTACCCTTCCTGGGCTTCCGGCTAAAGAGGCGGGTTGGATTCTAACTCAAATGGATAAGAAGCTGAAGAAATTTCCTGAGGTCAAAAGTGTTTTTGGTAAATTAGGACGAGCTGATACTGCTACAGATCCGGCGCCATTTACCATGATTGAAACAACGATTCTTCTTAATCCGATGGATAAATGGCGCTCTGGAATGACCAAAGATAAATTGATAGATGAAATGAATGAGGAGATGAAAGTAACTGGTTTTATAAATGCATGGACCCAGCCCATAAGGGCTCGAGTGGATATGCAGACAACCGGAATTCAGTCTCCGGTAGGCATTAAGGTTATGGGTAAAAACCTGAAAAACATAGAGGATATTTCTAAGGAAATAGAGTCTTTACTAAAAGATTTTCCAGGAACAAAAAGTGTAATTGCAGAACGGATATCAGATGGATATTTTATTGATGTAAAGTTTGATTATGATCTTTTAGCAGAACATGGCATATCTGTTGATGATGCTGTGCTGTACGTTCAGTACGCCCTTGGAGGCGAAAACGTGGGCATATTAAAAACAAGTGACGGCCCGGTTCCTCTGAATATTCAATACACTGTGGACTATATCGATACAGTGGAAAAAGTAAAAAATCTCATGATAGTAGCTCCAGGAGGAAAGGTGGTTCCTCTTTCAGAGGTGGCTTTGGTTGAAACCGTAAAAATACCTGAAATGATTCGAAATGAAAATGGCGAACTTACGGGATATGTTTATATCGATACCGCATCCACAAATGATTCACTTTATGTGGAACAAGCCTCGAATTTTCTAGCCGAAAAATTATCCTTACCAAACGGCTACCGCATTGAGTGGAGTGGACAATTCATGTATCAGGTTCGCGCCTGGAAGAGGCTTCTTATTATTGTACCCCTTGTGATGATCACGATTGTTGTTTTGCTTGCAATGACTTTTAGATCCTTTTGGGAAGCGGTCCTTATTATGGTATCCATCCCTTTTGCTCTTGTGGGAGGCATATGGTTGCAGTGGCTGATTGGATACCCTTTGACCACCGCTGTTCAGATAGGCTATATTGCCCTTTACGGCGTAGCAGCCCAGACAGGAATTATTATGGTACTTTTTTTAAACCGTTCCTTAGAAGAAAAGTTGAAGCTGGGAGAAACAGGACTGAAAGCAATTGAAACTGCCGCTCTAGATGGAGCTACTCTCAGATTGAGGCCAAAACTCATGACCGTCTCTACATCTATACTTTCCCTTCTACCTGTGATGATCTCCAGCGGTCAGGGCCTTGAGATAATGAAACCCATGGCCGTTCCAACTATGGGTGGAATGCTTACCTCCGCCATACATGTACTTTTTTTTACTCCTTGTTTGTTCGTTGTTATTAAGAGCATAGAGTTGAAAAGAAAAAAAGGGTAGATATTCATTCCTAATTGCAGATTTAACCCACAACCCTGTCTACGAGAACCTTCAGCTCGAATGGCAGATAGATGTTCATTTCAAAAAAAAGACCCCCTTCTTTTTAAAAGCTTTGCCTAAAATTACCCCTGTATTTTAAAATCAGACGAAATAAGTATGCCGCAAACAAGATATAATCCGATAAACTTCCAAAGAGGTTTAAAAATGCAAAGGTTTATTGACCTGGATCTGAAGACGTGGGAAAAGTGCAGGTTCTTAATCTCTATCCTCTCTGCTTTGCTGAATACCTGAAGGCCGCAGGAGACGATGAGGCTGCCAAGACAATCCTTGGAACGCCGCAGATGGTATCGCAGACAGTACACGAATTTCTGTGCGAGGAACTGCGAAGGTATTTCTTTATCGTGGGTATGCCTGAGAGTGTAATGGCCTATTTGGAGACAGGTTCGCTTCAGGAGTCTCGAGGTACTGTCGGAAATCTCTGGGACTTACAGGATGGATTTCGCAAAATACACTCCTCACATTGATAGGCACTGCCTTGATGCTGTCTTTACAAGCATAGCCCGTAGTGTTGGACAGGAAATGCTTGTCTCACAGAAGGGTGATATCTATTACTGGGCAAGACAAGCAAAAAACAGTTCAGCAGAAGTGGATTATGTTGCTCTTATTAATGGTAAAATATATCCTGTGGAAGTAAAAAGAGGACCGTCTGGCAAATTAAAGAATCTGCACCTATTTCTACAAACCTACAGAAATTGTCCTGAAGGTTTAGTCTTCTCTACAAGGCCCTATGCCACTATGGCCGAAAGTAAGATAACGTTTATGCCGATCTATTTTGTGTTCTCTGCCACTGCCTGGAAAAAAGAATCCGGGTTTGATTTGGAGACTTAGTCGGCAGTCACTTTCCGTATGGATAGTAGGTTAAACCAGGAATTAAGCATGAATATCTTACTCCACTTTATTCTTTATTAATAAAGAACTAGAATTGACGCACGTCCTTTTATTTGCTATCTTGTATCAGTTTAATTCCGTTTTGCGGTAAACTATTAAACTAATCTTTTTCTTTTTTAAAAATTTACTTAATCCCATGTCTACCGTATCCAAACAGGTATCCAGAAAGCAACTCGCTGACAAGATCAGGTCATACGCTCCTGACGCTGACCTTGCACCTATAGAAAAAGCTTGCGATTACGTTACCCATATCATCAGTAGTCAACAAAGTCCTCCTGAGGCAGACAGAGTGGAGCAGTATCTACAAGTTGCTTTGATTCTTGCAGATATGAAGGTTGATGTTACTACTATAGTTGCAGGCCTTCTCTATGACCTGGTGGAAGATGGAACAGCCGGAATTGAAGAAATCCGTAGTCTATTTGGTGAAGATGTAGGATTTCTGGTCAGCAACACCACAAAGGTCGCCAGGATGGAGTTCCGGGAAGAAGCCCAGGCTCAGGTGGAAAACTTCAGAAAGATGCTGTTGGCCATGAGCAAGGACATCCGGGTGATAATGATTCGTTTTGCTGGTCACCTTAACCTTATGCGGGTACTCGAGACCCTTCCCTCATCTGAAAGAGTTCGCATTGCACGTGAGGTACTGGACATATACGCTCCTCTTGCCAACAGGCTGGGTATCGGCTGGCTCAAAATTCAGTTTGAAGATCTGGCCTTTAAACATCTTTTGCCGGAAGAGTATCGCGATCTTGAGAAAAAAGTGGCAAAGCGCAAGAAAGACCAGCAAAGCTATGTTAATGAAGTGATCGAGATAATCAAGGAGCGCTTAGATAAACAAAATATAGATTGCCGGATTTTCGGTAGGGTAAAACACTATTACGGAATTTATCAGAAAACCAGCAGCCAGAGCATCCCGTTTGAAAAGGTATGCGATGTTGTCGGGATCAGAATTATCACTCGGACACAAGGCGAATGTTACGCTGTTTTGGGCATTATTCATGGAATGTACACGCCGGTGCCCGGTCGTTTGAAGGATTTTATAGGCGCACCGAAATCAAATGGTTATCAATCCCTACAGACCACTGTTATAGGGCCAAGGGGAGAAAGAGTGGAGTTCCAGATTCGTACGGAAGATATGGATCAGGTTGCTGAACACGGAATCGCTGCTCATTGGCGTTACAAAGATAAGGAACCCCTGTCAAAAAAGGATCAGGCGATATTCTCATCTCTTAGAGAGATGATACAAGGTTACCAGGACTTGCAGGACTCGAGAGACTTTCTTAATTCAGTAAAAGGAGATCTGTTTTCCCATGTAGTATACGTTTTCACTCCAGAGGGAGATCTTAAAGAACTTCCCACCGGCTCATGTCCTATAGACTTTGCCTATCGTGTTCATTCGGAAGTGGGTAATCAGTGCGTAGGGGCACGGGTAAACGGGAAGATTGTGCCACTAAGGTACCAATTGCAGCATGGTGATACTGTGGAGATACTTACACATCCAGGTCATGGCCCGAGCCGTGACTGGCTAAAGATTGCAAAGTCTTCCAAAGCGTTAAACAGGATTCGGGCCTGGCTTAAGGTTGATGAGCGCAATCGCTCTCTCGAATTAGGCAGTGGTCTTTTGGAAAGGGAGCTAAGAAAAAACAATTTAAGTCCGAAGCTGGCAAAGTCCGACAAAGTAAAAGAGATCGCTTCCCAGTTCAGCTTCCAAAGCATCGATGAACTGCTTGTGGCTATTGGTTACGGAAAGTATTCAGCCCGGCAGGTGGTGAATCGTCTGCTTCCTGCTTCGCTAACTCCTGCGGAAAAAACATTTCCTGATCAGCATGAAAAAGCAAAGGTTAGGCCCCCGGATATAAAAGGAGTAAGGATCACAGGCCTGGACCATCTGCTATACCATTTTTCAAAATGCTGTTATCCTCTTCCCGGAGATGAAATTGCCGGTTTTGTGACCAGGGGCAGAGGGGTGGCTGTGCATACGCGGGATTGTCCAAATCTAAATCTTATGACGGTTGATAGAGACCGACTGATAGATGTAAATTGGGAGCCAGTAGAGGATCAGAGCCATCCGGTGAATATCAGAATAAGTGCCAAGGATAAGCAGGGAATGCTTGCATCTCTGAGCGCTGTACTGTCTTCTGCCAAGGTGAACATTAATCGTCTTGATAGTGGTTCCGGTCGCGATGCAACCGCCTATTTCAATTTTTTGCTTGAGGTTAAGAGCAAAAAACACTTGGAAAATGTGCTAAAGAAGTTGGGCGAGGTTCCTGGTGTAATAAGAGTTCAGAGAACAAAAAAAATATGATCGAAGGCTTGTACTTTTGAGTCAATTCGGTTTCCGTCTTTTGATCTTTATTGTGTCCAGACTGCTTTTAAAAAATCTTATTACTTGCACAAAACGATACAAATATAATATTATTTCATGTTTTGCTCGCTTTGATTCCGGCCAAGCCGGTGTAAGGGGGTTGTGTTAAGAATGTTAAGTTCTCAATTTTAGCATTCAAGTTTTATCAAGGAGGAAAATCACTAAAATGCCTAAGATCAAGACACACAGGGGAGCTGCTAAGCGTTTTTCGATTACCGGCTCAGGAAAGATAAGGAGAAATCGCACTAATAAGCGACACCTTATGACAGGAAAGCCCGCCAAGCGTACAAGAAGGCTAAGACAGTCTACAATTGCGGACAGTGCAAACAGGAACATAAAACGCCTTATTCCTTATATGTAAGGAAACTAGGGGAAAACAGTTGTATAAAATTTCAGATTTAGACAACTAGACCGTTTACTGGTTTAGAGGTCGGATGTTGGGGGTAAAAATAGTATGCCAAGAACAAGAGGTGGAATAAAAACAAGAAAAAGACACAAAAAGGTCTTGAAGGCTGCCAAGGGCTTCATAGGCGGACGCAGTAGACTTTATCGTCAGGCAAAGGAGACTCTTGACCGTGCAGGCGTGTTTGCTTATCGGGACCGCAGGGTGAAAAAACGGACCTTCCGCAGATTATGGATTTTGCGGATCAACGCTGCAACCAGGTCTATGGGCCTGACTTACAGTCAGTTTATTAATGGACTTAATAAGGCAAATGTAGGCTTGGACAGAAAGGTCATGGCGGATTTAGCTGTAAACGACCCCCAAAGTTTCAACGAGCTTGTAGAGACCGCAAAGAAGGGGCTTGCTGCCTGACACGGCCTGGCCTTCTGAAAATAAGTCGAAAATGAACGAAGAGGTCCGGGAGATCCGTGATAGGGCGCTTGAGGAGCTAGCCTCCCTTAAAAATCAAGATAGCCAAAAAAAACTTCAAGATCTTCGAGTAAAATATCTTGGGAAAAAAGGTTTTCTTACAATACTGCTTAAATCCCTCGGTAAATTGCCCATTGAAGACCGGCCTGCAACAGGAAAAATCATCAATGAGGCTAAGGCGCAGATAGAAACAGCTATCGAGGATATAAGCAGGAGCCTCAAAGCGTCAGAGGAAAAACGCTCAATCGAAAGCCGGCGAATAGATGTAACTCTGCCCGGCTTTTTTGTCCCACAAGGCAGACAGCACCCGATTAACCAGGTACTGGATG
The DNA here is from genome assembly GCA_964462885.1 of uncultured Nitrospirota bacterium. Classification (GTDB taxonomy): domain Bacteria; phylum Nitrospirota; class Thermodesulfovibrionia; order SZUA-242; family SZUA-242; genus JALUUO01. The sequence goes on along the minus strand of CAYWZR010000014.1, from coordinate 10,429 downwards.
AGATATGCGAGGTTTTTATCTCGATGGGATTCAGAATCGAGGAAGGACCAGAAGTAGAAGATGATTACCATAACTTCGAGGCTCTGAACATTCCGAGCGAACATCCGGCCCGCGATATGCAGGATACTTTTTATGTGGCCGGAGGAGGCATGGTTCTTCGCACACATACATCGCCGGTACAAGTGAGAGTTATGGAGCGTGAACGCCCGCCAATCCGGATCATCGCACCTGGCAAGGTTTACCGCTGCGACTCGGATCAGACACATACTCCTATGTTTCATCAGATTGAAGGACTTCTGGTAGATCGTAATATCTCCATGGCCGACCTTAAGGGCATACTCGAGACCTTTGTCCATGCAATCTTCGGCCCTAAGACTCCGGTCAGACTCAGACCAAGTTATTTCCCATTTACAGAACCTTCAGCCGAAATCGATATTGGCTGCGTAATATGTGGTGGACCTGGTTGCGGTGTTTGTAAAAAAACCGGATGGATAGAAATTTTAGGTGCCGGAATGGTAAATCCGAGAGTATTTGAATTTTCCGATTACGACCCTGAAGAATACACCGGCTTTGCTTTTGGTCTGGGCATAGAAAGGGTTGCAATGCTTAAGTATGGAATTGACGATCTTCGTCTATTCTTCGAAAACGATATTCGTTTTTTGGAACAGTTTTAATTTTTTAATTATTTTTTAATTATTTTTGTAACTACTCAACTCTCCCCCTTTTAACAAGGGTGGAATGAATAAATGAATAGTTACTAATTTTCAATTATTTTCAGACTATTTTCAAATTCAAAAACAATCTTTGCTTTCTGATTTTTTTAATATTGTGTTCGAAAACGACATTAACTTCTTTATGGAGAAAATATAAATCGTGCTTGTTTCTGTCAACTGGTTAAAAGATTTCATAGATCCAGGTCTTTCCCTGGATGAACTCTGTCATGAACTCACCATGGCAGGTCTCGAGGTCGAAGGTCTTGAAGTCGTAGAAAGCGATAAAAGCGGTGAAGATGCTGTTATAGAAATAAACGTAACTCCTAACAGACCGGACTGGCTAAGCGTATTTGGAGTAGCCAGAGAACTTGCCGCTATACTGAAGAATAAACCTCTCACAACACCCGAAGTCGATATTCGTGAATCCGACAAGCCGAACGAAGTTATAGTTGAGGTCGCAGCCTCTGCCCTCTGCCCTCGCTACGCGGCCAGGGTCATCAGAGGAGTCAGAGTTGCTCCCTCGCCTGACTGGCTCGCCAGCAGGTTGAAAACGCTTGGAATCCGACCAATAAACAATGTAGTCGATATAACCAACTATGTACTTATGGAACTCGGACATCCTCTGCACGCCTTTGATCTTTCCAAAATCTCTGAAGGCCGGATTCTGATAGACGTCGCTCGTGAAGGGGAGAAATTTACTACACTTGACGGAACTGAGCAGTGCCTTTCTGCTGAGATGCTTACGATCAGAGACGCTGCCGGGCCTGTTGCTCTGGCAGGAATTATGGGAGGTCTTGATTCTGAAGTTAGAGAGGATACGACTGATGTTTTTCTTGAGTCAGCATACTTTGACCCTGTCTCTGTTAGAAAGACATCGAAGAATCTTGGTTTACGCTCAGAGTCATCCTACCGCTTTGAACGAGGCACAGACATAGAAGGACTGATAACCGCTCTAGATCGAGCTGCGTCTCTTATAGTGCAAGAAGCAGGCGGTGAAATATGCAGCGGCAAAATCGATATCTATCCCCAAAAGTACACGCCACCGAAAATCAGATTAACCACCAAAAAGACCAATCGAGTCCTTGGCCTTAATCTTTCTACAACAGAAATAGAAGCTATTATAAAAAGGCTGCGCTTTGAGGTCTATATAGACAAAGAGGCGTTGATAGTCACACCTCCAACATATCGCCGTGATATTATACGCGATATCGATCTGATTGAAGATGTGGCACGTCTGTACGGATATAACAACATTCCGGTAAAACTGCCGGAGGCTATTATCTCTTCAGGAGGTATCAATAAGCGTCGTAATCTAATTTATACAATAAAAGCTTTATTAAGGAAAGCAGGTTTCTCTGAGGCTATAAACTACAGTTTTATGAATCCTATTCACTTGGATGCTCTTGGGATAGATGAGAAAGACAAACGCAGAACAGCTGTCATAAATCTTCTGAATCCGCTAAGAGCGGAAGAGTCTGTCCTTCGCACCACCCTTATTCCGGCTCTTTTAGAGAACTTGAGCAGAAATCTAAACAGAGGCAGTAGTGGACTCAGGCTTTTCGAGCTATCCAAAATATTTATCCACAACCAAGGAAGTCAGGAGCAGCAACTTGTTAAAGAGCGCCTGCATCTGGCTGCTATATTGTCTCCTGAGACAGCAAAAACATTCTACCAGCCGCAAGCAGCCGGATTTTACGAACTAAAAGGTGTATTGGAAGCTGTTTTTCATGACCTGAAGATAACTGACACTGCGTTTGCAGCCTCGGATTCGGAAAAGTTTTTGCAGCCGGGACAAGCGGCTGAAATTATAATTTCAGGCAAAACAATTGGATTCATAGGCAGAATCGCTCCAGGTACTCTGGAATCCTTCGGAATCCATGCCGAAACATACATATTTGAACTAGATGCAGATCGATTACTAGAGAGCATCAATAACGAAGAAGTCCGCTTCAAATGGCTGCTACGTTTTCCGCACGTTGACCGGGACATGGCCCTGCTAGCTTCTGTAGATCTTCCTTCAGAGAAAATTATAAAAGCTGTAAAGGATTTTTCAAGCGAGTTGATAACTCATGTGAGCATTTTCGACATGTACCAGGGCAAAGGAATTCCAGAGGGTAGAAAAAGCCTGGCATATTCAGTACGTTACCAATCGGCAGACAGAACCCTGACTGTTGCTGAAGTCGATTCCATCCATCTTGCGCTTATAGATCATGTCACAAATTCTTTAGGCGTTGAGTTAAGAAGCTGAACCAAGCACGTAGTCATCAACCAAATTAATAAGATTGGGCAGATCCGGTTTTGTGATAATTTCTTCTGCCCCGATATCTTTCCACTTTAGCCTATTATCGTCGCTGGCCATTGAGGAAAAGATCAAAACCGGCAAAGTCTTGAGAACGGTGTCTTCTTTTATGCGCACTGTAAGATGCAGTCCATCCATTCTAGGCATCTCCACATCCGTAATAATAAGTGCCACAAAACCATTCAATTGTTTCTGTTGCTTTTCAGCCTGCTGTTTTATATCAACCAGAAGATCCAACGCTTCCTGTCCGTCAAAAGCCTCCAGCACCCGATAGCCAGCATCAGACAAAGATGCTTTGATGTTTTTGCGGATAAAGCCCGAATCATCCGCCACAAGTATGGTATTAGCAGAACGCCTGTTCTTGAGCTCTTCATGCCCGGTATCGACAGGTATTTTCAAGGAAGTTTCCGGACATATCTGGGCAATGATTTTCTCGAAATCAAGGATCATTATAATTCGGCCATCCATTTTCACTAGACTTGTCACCAGTCCGTCATCCGCCATTTTGACGGGTGGTTCTACTTTAGTCCAGGAGATTCTATGTATGCGCGAAACAGAATGAACAATAAACCCTACCTGTATGTTGTTGAACTCCATAACGATAACCTTTGAAGGCTTGATATCGCCGGTGTTTTTTTCAAGAAGACATGCGATGTCCACTATAGTGATTACTTTATCACGCAAGGTCGTGATGCCAGCCACAGCATATTGGCTTTCAGGAATCGCAGTAAGCTTAGGGAGATTGATAATCTCTCTTACTTTTCCTACATTTACACCATAATAACACTGCTTAACCGTCCCATCCTGGGCTAATTCGTCGATGCGAAACTCTACAATCTCGAGTTCATTTGTTCCGCTTGCAAGAAGAATATCTGATTTCATAATTTCAGTATCGGAACAATAAAGACCAAACTTTAGTAATAAAAAAAGATAGCACGACAAACTTTATGATAGAATTCATGCAGATCTGAACATTGCAAAAAACATTACAAGAAACATTACAAGAAATATTGCAAAAAACGTTGTAAAAAAATCATGAAACAAAATAATTTTAAAGGCCCTATCTTTGTTGTCGGCAACAGCCGTAGCGGAACCACGATGATGGGGAATATTTTAAGAAATCATCCCATGATTTTTACTCTGCATCACGAAATACATTTTTTCGAACAGTTATGTGAATCAAAAAACTTTAGTAGCACCCTGCCTTTTGATGAGGCTCTGAATCTAGCGGCAAGACTTTTATGCATCAACCACGACAGTTACTGGGGGCAAGGCGATTCTTCTCGTTTTCGTCAAGAGGCTGAAAAAGTTATTAGTTCAATTAACGACAACGAAATGAATCCGGCAGTGATATTCGAACAATTTCTTCGTTATACAGCTACTAAAAATGGTAAAACAATTCCATGTGACCAGACGCCACGCTATATCCTCTATATAGATGAAATACTTAAACTGTACCCGGATGCACGGGTCATAAACTTGATTCGTGATCCCCGTGCTGTTTTAATGTCTCAAAAGCACAAATGGAAAAGACGTTGGATGGGATACAAAAACTTTCCACTTAAAGAGTCTATTCGGACTAAAATAAATTATCACCCTATCACTATAAGCATGATCTGGAATGCATCCGTCCGTGCTGTAACCCGTTTTGTCGACCATCCCAGGGTATTACTGGTAAAATACGAAGACATCATTGCAAATTCCGAAGCGGAAGTGAAGAGAATCTGTAACTTTCTAGGTGTGTCATTTCATAAAGAGATGCTCGAAATACCACAAGCCGGATCTTCATTAACCAAGTTTTCGTCAACAGGAAAAGGCATAGACAGCACTAAAGCAGAGGCATGGAGAAAAGGCGGACTAAATTCAACTGAGATATACCTTTGCCAGAGGATTACACAAGCATCAATGAAGACTTACGGATATCAACCGATAAATGTCCAGCTGAATCCTTTAATGCTTATATTGTATCTTATTTTATTTCCTGTAAAATCTGCCATGTCACTTATTTTGAATATTAAGAGGATGAAAAACATTAAAGAGGCTATTAAAAGAAGGCTGTAACTGTTTAAACATGCACTGACAACATCAAACATTTACTGAAAATAACTAAATATAATCTTAATCAATAAAACGTTTTTTAACGGAGGGCCTTTATATTATGCTTGATGTAGACATGAAAGCTTTACTTAAAAGACTTAATGCCTTTTGCACAAGTTCTCTTGAGTCATCAGCCGGACTCTGCGTCTCCAGAAGTCACTACGAAGTAACCATCGAGCATATGCTGCTTAAGATGCTTGAGTCTCCGCAGTCGGATATTAACCTCATTTTACGTCACTACGAAATCGATGCCGGCAGGCTTCAGAAGAGTCTACAACACTTTATCGAAGAGCTTCGGGCCGGAAATGCCGGTAAGCCGGTATTTTCTCCTCTTCTGATCGAATGGTTTCGAGACTCCTGGATGCTCGCCTCAGTGGATTACGATTTTCCTGAAATTCGCTCAGGTATTTTACTGTCCACGCTTTTGGCCAACCAAACACGTCTGACAGCCGGAGCGTATGTGAATGATCTTTCCGCCATTAATCTTGGAGACCTACGCAAAAACCTGCTCGATATTGTCAGCGAATCCTCCGAAGAAACAGAGCATCCTGGTGTTAAAACCGGAGAATCAGGCCAGTTGCCTCAGGCCGGGCCGCGCGGTGATACAGCCCTTGGAAAATTCACAATCGACTTCACCGCACGTGCCAGAGAAGGAAATATCGACCCGGTCTTCTGTCGCGATCACGAGATACGTCAGATGATCGATATCCTGGCCCGCAGGCGAAAAAACAATCCAATTGTTGTTGGCGAGGCTGGAGTTGGAAAGACAGCCGTTATAGAAGGGCTTGCCCTGCAGGTGGTTGAAGGGGATGTGCCGGATATACTAAAGAACGTTGAGATTCTTTCCCTGGATATGGGCCTTTTGCAGGCAGGCGCAGGAGTCAGAGGCGAATTTGAAAACCGGCTGAAATCCGTGATAAGCGAAGTAAAGGAATCAACCAAGCCGATTATACTTTTTATCGACGAGGCCCATACCCTTATCGGAGCCGGAGGAGCAGCTGGAGGAGGAGATGCGGCAAACCTGTTGAAACCTGCCCTGGCCCGGGGCGAGCTTAGAACCATAGCAGCCACCACGTGGAGCGAATATAAGAAATACTTTGAAAAAGACGCTGCTTTGGCACGGCGTTTTCAGCTTGTAAAACTTGAGGAGCCAACAGAAGATGACACAGTAACCATCCTGCGGGGCCTGAAATCCAAGTACGAAGAATCTCATAAGGTACAGATACTGGATGAGGCGATTGTAACCGCAGCCAAAATGGCAGGCCGTTACATCTCCGGCCGCCAACAGCCGGATAAAGGAGTGGATCTGCTTGATACAAGCTCCGCCCGTGTAAAGATAGCCATTACCAGCAAGCCCGATAACCTTCTGGATGCCGAGAGGCGGATACAGGTTCTGGAGCGCGAGCTTAGAGCCTATCAAAAAGACGAAGAAATCGGCTGTCGAATAGATCAGGAACGAATCACTGAAGTCCAGAAGATGACAGAAGATACCATAAACAAAGCCGCAGAAATGAAAGAGGCCTGGATTAAAGAAAAAGAGGCGGTAGAAAAAGTGCTCGCCCTGCGTGCTCGCCTGGATGGCACCGAAGAGAAAGATACCGATTCTTCAACAGAAAAAGAAGAATCGGGAAAAAAACCCGAAGACATGGAAGCTCTGAAGAAAGAGTATGACAAAGCCATAAAGGAATTAAAAGATATTCAGGGGGATAATCCTATTATCAATCTTATGGTGAATGCCGACGTGGTAGCCAATGTGGTTTCCGACTGGACAGGAATTCCGATTGGCAAGATGGTTCAGGACGAGGCCGGAACCCTGCTCCGGTTCGAAGCAGATATGGGTGAACGAATAAAAGGACAAGATCACGCCCTGGAAAGTGTTGCCCGAGGTATAAGGGCATCCAAGGCCGGTTTGCAGAATCCAAACAATCCTATGGGAGTATTCCTGTTTGTAGGCCCAAGCGGTGTAGGCAAAACCGAGTGCGCCCTGACAGTTGCGGACTTATTATTTGGCGGAGATCGTTTTATTACTACCATTAATATGTCCGAGTTTCAGGAAAAGCATACAGTGAGCCGTCTTGTCGGCTCGCCGCCAGGCTACGTCGGCTTTGGGGAAGGCGGGGTGTTGACCGAGGCGGTTCGCCAGCGGCCCTATTCAGTAGTTTTACTGGATGAGGTTGAAAAAGCAGATCCTGAAGTCATGAACATCTTCTACCAGGTGTTTGATAAAGGCATGCTGGCAGACGGAGAGGGGAGGATTGTTGACTTTAAAAATACCGTAATATTCATGACAAGCAATCTTGCATCGGATGTTATTACAGAGATGGACTCCGGCGATGAACGTGTTGATTTAAAAGGTCTTACTGATGCGATACAACCGATTCTCAGCAACCATTTTAAACCAGCTCTGCTTGCCCGCATGAATATAGTGCCTTTTTACCCGCTTGACGTAGATGCCATGAAGAATATTGTGCAGTTGAAGCTTAACCAGTTAGGATATCGCCTGAAAAGCGCTCACAGGATGAAGTTTGATTTAGATCCACTTGTTGTGGATCAAATCGCCCAGCGGTGCACCGAGGTCGAAACCGGAGCCAGAAACATAGACCATATTATGAGCGGTACACTGCTGCCGCGTATCTCTACCGAGATCCTCCAAAAGATGAGTGAAGGAGAACTGCCGGATGAACTACGCCTTGGGCTGTCGGATAACGGAGAATTTACATTCCAGTTTTCGTAAACATCTACAGCCACGCAATAATTTGCACAGTTCACCGTAAAACTGTGCAAATTATTGCACAGTTGTTTTGTCTAACATAAACTGCTATACACATAAAAAAACTTTATTAAACAATATGTTTTGCGAAATATCCAGACTTGGCACAGGTTCTGCTATACAGTAAGCAGAAGTAAGCCTGATTTTCTAGGCCATTATTTTTTTAAGAGACAAACAAAAAAAGGAGAAAAATCATGCCGACACCAGCCTATTTAACCATTGAAGGAGCCAAGCAGGGACCGATTACCAGTGGAACTTTCACTGAAGACAGCGTGGGAAACATTTTTCAGGAGGGACACGAGGATGAAATTCTGGTCCAGGCTTTTAAGCACCAGGTAATAATTCCACGCGATCCCCAGAGCGGACAGCCTACTGGGCAGCGGGTGCACCAACCCCTGACGATCACCAAGGTTTTTGACAAATCATCGCCACTACTATATCAGGCATTGACAAGCGGTGAACGTTTAAACACATGTGTACTCAAATGGTATCGCACCTCATCATCGGGAACACAGGAACACTACTTTACGATTGAGCTTGAAGATGCAATTATCGTGGACATCGCCGCCTATATGCCGAACTGCCAGGATCCGGGCTTGTCACATTTTACACACTTGGAAGATGTGTCTTTTACATATCGAAAAATTACGTGGACACATGAAGTGGCAGGCACATCCGGCGAAGACGACTGGAGAGTTCCGAAAGTTTAATCAATTTAATAACCAGCAGGGGCGTATTATAATACGCCCCTACAAGCCCTTTGCCTATTTTTAAAACAATATTATTGCTAAAACATGCCTATAATAAGATCCACTATAGAATCCGGATATACGCTTGAAAACAACGACTACGGCCCTGATCAGTTAGGCGTTGTCAGCTTTCAGGGAACAGAGCATATATCATGGCCTTACGAATACGAGATTGATCTGGCGGTCAAGTTCGAGGTGGATTTCGACAAGATGATCGGCCAGACAGCCCTGCTTTCTCTGGTTGATGGTGGTGACGATCGTCTGGTTCACGGAATAGTAAACCGTTTTGAGTATATGCATCAAGGCCCCACTTTCTACAGATATCGCGCCACGCTTGTTCCACGCCTATGGCTTCTGTCTGTTGGGGAAGATAGCCGAATCTTTCAGGAAATGACTGTGCCTCAAATAATCGAAAAGGTTTTAAAAGATGCCGGTATCATGTCTGACCAGTACCGCCTGAATACTAATAGAAGCTATAGCCCACGAGAGTACTGCGTTCAGTACAGCGAGTCGGATCTTAATTTTATCAGCCGCCTTATGGAAGAGGAAGGAATTTTCTACTTCTTTGAGCATACAAATAAAGATCACATTTTAGTGCTTGGTGATCATCAAGGGGCTAGTGTCCCGATAGACAGCCCGGATACCATTGTTTACCGCGAAGCCACAGGTGGTGTAGGTACAAGTGAGTGTATTGAGGAGTTCAATTATTCGAACTCGATTCGGGTCGGGAAAATTGTTCTGAATGATTATAACTTTAAAAAACCGGCGCTTGATCTTAAGGCTGAAGATAATGCCGATAAAGACAAAGAACTTGAAGTCTATGAATATCCAGGTGAGTACGAAGACTCTTCTGAAGGCAAAGAGCTGGCAAAGCTGCGAATTGAAGAACTGCAAGTTCCAAGAAAAACATCAAACGGCAAAATCAATACCTATCGTTTAGTTTCAGGCTATCGATTCACCCTTGATGAACACCCACAAGATACCTGTAATATAGAATATCTTATCACCAGCGTTACTAATAACGGCTACCAACCCCAAACACTTGAAGAAGAGGCAGGGGCCTCAGGCGAAGAGGCCATGCAGGAGAGCCGTTTCGAAACCATCCCGGCCAGCGTCCCCTACCGCTCACCCCGAGAAACAGAACGAGTTAGAATGCAGGGAATTCAGACAGCGGCAGTTGTAGGCCCTTCCGGGGAAGAAATTTATACAGACAAGCATGGCCGGGTAAAAGTGCAATTTCACTGGGATCGTCAGGGAAAGAGAGACGAAAAAAGTTCCTGCTGGATTCGCGTAGCCCAGCTTTGGGCCGGAGCCGGATGGGGAGCTATGTTCATTCCCAGAATTGGGCAGGAAGTGATCGTTGATTTTATCGAAGGCGACCCGGACCGACCGATAATCACAGGCAGAGTATATAACGGAGAGCAAACACCACCCTACCCTCTGCCAGCAGATAAAACCAAAAGCACGATAAAGTCAGACTCCACAACAGGCGGAGGCGGCTCGAACGAATTTAGATTTGAGGACAAAAAGGGAAGCGAAGAGATCTATCTTCATGGCCAAAAGGACTGGACCATTGCTATCGATAATGACAAGAACCAGACTGTGGGTAATAATGAGTCTCTGACTGTAGGTAACAACCGCACAAAATCAGTGGGAACAGACCAGAGTGAATCCATAGGCGCTAATAAAAGTATTACCGTGGGCGCAGATCATACTGAACAGATCGGCGCAAACAAGACACTCAATGTCGGATCAAATCATACGGAAGCCATCGGTGCTAATATGAGTCTTGCAGTAGGCA
>CAYWZR010000013.1:0-20447 GCA_964462885.1 uncultured Nitrospirota bacterium | reverse complement strand
TCTCCCCTACTGTTATCAAAAACAAGCTCCACCCTGCTAATGGTAAGTGGACCTCCTGTTGATACTCCAACTCTTTCTGTTGATGCGCCAACCCCTTTTACATCAATATTGATCTCTACTGGTTGTACAGCCGATGCTTCCAAGGCAGGCAGCAACAAACAGGCCGTAACCAGTATGATTATTTTTTTTGTAATAAATATACGGCAGTATTTCATTTTTTTAATTGTCTAATCCATCCCCTGTCACAAAATATGTAATGACCGGAATCTTAAAACCTGTTGATGGCTCGTGCACCTTTAGTGTGATACGATGAAGGCCGGGCTCAAAAGTCGGTAAAACTGTATTTTTCCGTATATGCAGTGTAAGTGTCCTGCCAAATGTTATATTAATTGCCACCTCTTCCAGTATTCTGCCGTCGATCTCCCATGTGGCTCTGAAAAGACCGTTTCCATCAAACCTGATGATCGCATATGGATACAGCCCACTGTTTAACGGCACTGTAATCTCACCTCTGTTATTGCTGAAGTTAAGCTCTATTCTTCTGATTTTAAGGGAACCCGTGGTTTTACCTCCTGAACTGTTAAAGGTATAATTCAGCATGGATGGTATAGTGCTTTCCGTGCCTTTGACCTCGATGGCAGAGCATCCACAGAAAAAGACGAACAACAAGACAAAAGACATGATGATTTTTATCCAGAGGTTACTGTAATATTGTTTAAGTAAGTCTGTGTTTTTCATTTTTTTCATGTTTGATTTTTCCATACCACCCTCAATAAACTTGTAAATATTTTTATTTTAAAATCTCTGCGTCCAGCCTATAGGGGCATGAAGGTTTAATGATAAAAATACTGATAGATCCTCCTCTGACCTGGAGGTGCTAGTTTTATCGTCGATATGACTGTAGCTGGCTGTTAAAGCGAGTGTCTCACTGCCGTAGTCAATCCATTTCTTTATGAACTCATGGAGGTCCATAGACAAACGCCACGAACCATTCAGGTTTGTTGAGTCCTGACTTCCGTCAGATGCGTCATTTAATGTGTAAGACACCTGGAAATTTGTATTTGCATATTTGTCTATTAGAGGGATACCAGCTGTAAACGATGCAATTCTGGTTCTAGTAACCACCTTCAAACTTTCGCTTTCAGTAAAGCTTACCGAAGGACTAAGGCTCAATCTGAGCAGTGGGGTGTAATTACCTGAAAGATGTAGCCCTCTTGTTTCATTATCAAGGCCACCGACTTTGTCATTCAGCCTTCCGTAGTTGCCGATTAAGTTTACATTCCACGTTTCACCTGACTTTGCGAGACTCATATTGACCGTATTGTTTGAGTTTGCCACATTCTGAGTTCCTACAGGCTCTTCGCTGCTAGCCTGAACAGAGTGAGAATAGGATATATTCAGACTTGGCCATGGCACAACAGAAATGCCATAGCTTGCAGTGCCTGATGTGCTGTAAACAACAGGTTTTGAAGGATCGTTTTTTACATTATCTCTTCCTCTGTCAATAGATAATGATACTGTGGATGTAGCAAAAGATGTGTTCATACTGGCGGAAATGCCTTCTCTATCAGCTGTGAAATTTGGGTTGGCGATGCTGGCAAAATCCGATCCATAGCGGTAATAATTAGCAGTTGTGAAAAACAGTCCTAGCGCTGTGGATAATTTAACATTAGCGGCTGTATCACTTTTACTGTTTACATCATCAGAAGTATCTGCATCATACCGGCTGCTTGCCACTTCTCCCTCAAGTTTTACCCCATGAATTGTATGGTTCAACGAAACTCCAACAATGTCTCCCTTGCTGGGCTTTAGAGTGCCGGTTGTGTTAAATCCGTTGATTGCTTTATTTTTACCTGTTATGTAAACAACTGTAAAAGGCAGGCCGCCTTTCTTTAGCAACGAGCGTTTTAGGGACAAACCATATACCTGACGTCCGCTACTTCCTATGCCAGATTTCCAACCTGAAACGGTTTCTGTGCTCACATCAAACAAGTGAAGTTCTGTATCAAATCCTTTTAGCTTTACCTGTATTCCACGTCTGGCAAATGAAGGTGCGCTAAGCGGAGTTTCGTTGATTGTAATATCGCCATATTCCAAAAGCTGATTGCTTTTTCGCAGGGTAAAGTTAAAACCTGAGCTGATAGTTACATCGTTGTTGGGGTTGTCTTTGATATACTGGATGTTTATTCCGTTCCATGTTGCCTCCCAATCATCTTTTTTAAGACCAAAGGCAAGGTTCAGGTTGCCGCTGACAGTATCTCCTGTTGACCCTGAAGAATTCCTTATACGATTGCCATAATTAAAGGAGAGTCCGCCGTTTGTGTAAAAGAGTTTTTCACTTTTATTTTCTTCAGTTCCAATAATAAATTTCCAGGTTTTCTTATTGGTTGAGCTTCCTTCAGATACGGTTGCAGTAATTGTGTGTTCTCCTGCTTCAGGCAGCAGAGGAGTGGAAAAGGTTATTCTGTCATTAGTTATATCAGCAAGGCCTGTTATATCTGTGTCATCCAACATTATAGTGACCGATTTATTCGTAAGCCGCATGTCTGAAGAGTTTTCTTCTATGACTATTAATAATTTATCGCCTAGAACCGGAACCTCTGGATCTGGTGAAACCAGATTCAGGCTGGATAGCGGAGGCAGATCAAGAACCTGTAATGTGTGAGGATACCTGGATGGATCTAGAAATGGAGATGTTATTATCTTTCCGGAAATATCCGCTACCTGAACATAATACTCTAGTCCAGGAGATACGACTGCTGAAAGCGGAAGTGTAATGACAGTCCGTACGTTTTTTTTAGAAGAATTTTTAGAAAATATTATAGGGACTCTCTGGTAATAACGAATCCCCACAGGACGATAAAAAAGGTCGCCATTAAGAGCTTGAGCTCCTGTTACACTTACTACAAAGGAAACAGATTGACCTTGATAAACAACATTTGATGATGGCTCAACAGTAATATTTGTTGCATATGAAAAAACAGGCTGTGAAAAAATTAACAGTTTTATTAAAAAAATAGCTGAAAGCAGCAATGTTTTTATGTAACTATTGATTGTCATTTGTTTTGCTGTTTTTCAAGCTGGAGTAAAAGCTCTTGAGGTGTTTTAAAAGCCAGTTTTACCCCACCTTTTATATCCTCAATAGTACCGACCATAGATTCCTTAGGATTACGACTTCGGCGGTATATTTTTAAAATATAAGCCTCTTGTTCTTTTGAGTTTTTTGTTTTATCTTTTTTGAAATTCATGATGCCTCGTTGTATTGATTAGAACATATGAAAGGTTTCAAAAAGGTAACAGATCGATTTTTCTTGAGGAAATTTAGAGAATTTTAAAGAAATTTAAAAGGGACGGGATAAATATTTTCTCAGTCGTAAATTAGCACGAACGGCTTTTTTACTCTACAATACCGGCTTCACGAGCAGCCGATAGCAGCGCGGGACCGGGTTCAATATCAAGCTCTCTTTTTAGTACCTCTTTTGCTTGGTTGAATATCTGAACAGCCTTTGACGGGTATGTCTCCATATAGGAGCGCATGAGGTAGATATACACTTCCTCATAGAGGGGGTCTTTATCAATAGCCCTGTGGAGATAGGGGATGGATTCGTCGATTTTGCCTGCCTTGATGCAGAGTTCAGACAGAGTAAGGACACCTTTAATAAAAAGTTCCCTGAGGAGTTCCCTATGCCTGACAATCCAAGGCTCACTGCTGTCTAGAACAAAAAAATCGTCACTGTAAAGATCTAGGACCTTCATTAACAGATACATGTCTGCTTGCTCATTCACTGCCTTCTCGACAGACTCTTTAAACATTATAGAGTCAACTGCGCATAGCGGACGGACAATTGACACTTTTTTGTTTTTCACTGCTATCCACTGGATTGGTTCTTCCCCACTGCTACAGCCAAGCCTCCTGAGCCTAGACAGAGCAACCTTCAGGTTTTGTTCTGCCCTGTCCCCATCAATATCAGGCCAGAGTGTATCAGCAAGATGCTCATATGGCACCTTTGTTCCACCAAAGACAATTAATACTTTAAGAAGCAGTCTGGTGCGTCCGCCTCTCCACCGTCTGTCGTAGATAACTGAGTCTCCGATCTTTATTTTCATGTTTCCAAAGGCTCTGATCTGAACAGGGCTATTCTCAAAGCCTTCTATAGGATCAGCCTCCTCTTTAGAATGGAAGAGTGAATGCTCAAGTTGGCTGTGGAACTCTTTTGTCCTGTGCAGTTGAGGGATTTTCTCGCCTTCAGGCATGAGTGATGATGCCATGTCTAAATACTGCCTTGCCTGGTCAGGCATACCCATCTTTTCATACAGGTTTGCAATCTCAAGCGCCCCTGCCGAGGCAAGGATGAGAAAGCCCGATTCTTTCCACTTTTGAATCCAGTCAAGAAAGTATTCTAGTGCTTCACTATTTCTGCCGAGATCGGAAAGCGCCTGGCCGTGAAGTAGGGCTGGCATTTGAGCTGCAATTAGACTTTCACTCAAACGGCCCCTTTCGATAGCCTCGTTGCTGTGAAGAAACGCCCTATGAGGGTTGCCAACACCCAGATATGCTACCCCTAGATTAAAATGAAGATAGGAATAGTGGAAGTAATTCTGCTCAGGTATTGCACGGGCGCGGACCTTTTCGGATATTCTTTCTACTGCCTCTGAATTCATGCTGTATGAAAGGGCATGCAGGAGGTGTCCATAACCAAGGAAATAGACAGGAGGGGGAAGTATTTCAAAAAAGGGCAGGTTTATGATTTCCGTGAGCACCTTTTCCCCCATCTCAGGATTTCCATTAACCGTATGGAATAATCCAAGGGTGGTCTGAAAGTATATCTTGCAGACCATGGATGTATCAGGCTGGTCACACAGTATCATTGCATCTGAAAGGATTATATCCGCCTCTGAAAGTCTCCCCATCCAGAGAAGGCTGTAACTGGCTGCTGCAGAGTAAAAAACCCTGAGAGATGTGGAACCAGCCTTTTCCGCCCATAAACGCAGTGACTTATAAGTATCCAACGCCTGCTGCACATTTCCGTAACCTGTAAGTTCTGCCAAGCCCTTGAATCCGTATACCGAAGACACTGAAAGGGGTGACATTTTCTCCTTAATGTCGAGGAGTTCTTTAACCCTGCTGTACCATTTATCATACCGGTGATAGTTATACCCGCTGTCCCAAATGGAAGCAATTCCCGCACCAACACTGGCAGATGCTGCTTCATAATCACCAGTACTCATGAATAACTTGTAGAACTGATCCATTGAATCCAGTGGGATTGAGGGTTTTACCGCCTCTACAAGAAAGAGTATCCTGGCCGGAGCCTGTTGAGTTTCATCGGCAATGGCCTGAAGTGGCATAAGGTGAGTCATTATCGCAAGCGTATCCATATTGAACCACCAGGTAAGCCCTTCCACGCACAATGCGGAAATATATTCATCCCATTTTTCCTGTTCTGCGAGAGCGATGAAATTTTCTTTCAATTGGCCTGGAGAAAAATCGTTCATAAGTTTTTTAGATTCATAGCAAATGTTTTCGGTATTTTTATGTAATGCAAACTGCCGTATTTTAACCCAAATTGAGCTATTTGTCCCAAAGAGATGGTGGAACATTAGAAAAAGAGGTTACTTTGTTAGGGCAGAAAAACATGGCCTATACAGTTTCTAAGTTAAGGGCTTGCCCTAACCGGTATTACTCTTACCCCAGCGCGAATGCCGGGACAAACTCCAGATTAAATAAATCCTTTTAAAAACCCCTATAAGATATAGGGCCAGGCTTCATTTGATGCTTTTATTGAGGTTATGATATATTGTTATAGTTCGTCTAGCAAAAATTGAATTTAAGGAGATGAACAGAGATCTTTCCCTGTACAACTATCTTATTTACCATCCCCCCAAAGTCTCCAGGCTGGCTTTGTCATGTGGTGCTGACTCGTTCAGGGACGCGGTCAGAATTGATAAAATGAGCATTGAGATGTATTGAGTGCAACCTGAATGAGAAACTCTCGGTACTAATGCGTGAACTCATGGGGGATTGCCCCATTGCGACAACGGTGAGTGAGTGGCTACAGCCTCTCCCTTATCCACTGCTGTAATAAACAGTCCCAGCTGCAAGCCACGGAATAAAAAACAGAGTTGAAACGAAGTAATTAAATATTAATTCTAGGAGAACGACATGAAAGTAAGAAAAGTAGTAATAAGTTTGATATTCGTTTGGATGTTATATGTACCAGTGAACGCTTTGGCGCTAACATTAACAATTGATGGCAGTGGACAGTTGATGGGGGCTACGGATGTTGATGTCAGTGGTAGTTTGTATGACGTTAGCTTCCTTGATGGAACATGCGTGGATCTTTACAACGGGTGTGATGATCTTGCCGATTTCACTTTAAACATTGTTGAAGCTAAAATCGCTTCCCAGGCCTTACTCGACACTGTGTTACTTGACGGAGCATTCGGAAATTTCGACAGCAACCCTGAATTAACAAACGGCATTGAGCAATCATTTGGATACATCCTTACCCCATACAATAGATATACAGGAAGTTCCAGCGTGGACGCAATCTCGGTAAATAACTTCTCTAATCCAAGTGTAACCGATACCTCTGGCGACAATTGGGCCGCAGGAGCCGCATTAGATTTTAATTATTATAATACGATTACTTGGGCCGTGTGGTCTCCAGGCGGGACGCCCCCACCTGCCCCAGTTCCCGAACCATCTACTATAATTTTATTGGGCAGTGGCTTGGCCGGTCTTGCATTTACACGCCGCAAAAAACAGCTTTAAGGGCTAATTAGAGTCTGTTTATACATTCAGTTTTTCTACCTGTAATTCCGGCAGTCTTTAAGCCGGAATCCAGTCTTTTCAATGAGTTGCTGGATGCCCGATTAAAGACTTCGGGTATGACAAAAATAAAAAAAGGCAATTAAAAAAACCTTCGTTAAGCACAAAATTCAGGTGTCAGGCATCGGGTCTGGAGGCGATCACCCAGATAGAAGCCATATGTTGTTCCTGATAGACCCGAACCAGGCCCAGGCGCAGGATTTCAAGCAGAGCTAGAAAAGTGACTACCAGTTCCTGCCGGGTTTTGGAACCGGTAAAAAGATCTTCGAAACGCATATTGTCCAGCCCCTCCAGCCGTTCTATTATATTGTTGATCCGGTCTTTAACTGTCAGGACTTCACGCGTAATCTCTATCATCTCAGCCGGT
Organism: uncultured Nitrospirota bacterium; assembly: GCA_964462885.1. Classification (GTDB taxonomy): domain Bacteria; phylum Nitrospirota; class Thermodesulfovibrionia; order SZUA-242; family SZUA-242; genus JALUUO01. The sequence goes on along the minus strand of CAYWZR010000013.1, from coordinate 13,248 downwards.
CTTTTCTCAAGCAGCTTTTTAAAAGATGACAGAAGATCAAACAGATTGAAATCAAACAGTATAGGCTGGGGGTCTTCCTCAATAACGATTTCTCTGTCGTCTTCCACAGAAGGTCGTGCAAAAACTAGTCGCCATAACTCTTCGCGCTGCCTGAAATCGTTTGTGGTTTCTTTAAACCGTTCAAACTCCAGAAGCCGCTCCACCAGTTCGGCACGCGGGTCCTCAGACTCATCACCCTCGATAGGCTCATCTGGGGGAAGCAACATGCGTGACTTTATCTGTATCAGCGTGGCTGCCAGGACCAGAAAGTCTCCTGCCACTTCCAGATCGAACTCTTTCATCAATTCAAGCGTTTCAAGATACTTGTGGGTGATGTCGGCTATAGGAATATCGTATATGTCTAGCTTGTTTTCGCGAATCAAGTGAAGAAGAAGGTCCATAGGACCTTCAAAGATCGGAAGAGCGACCTGATACTGGCTCGGAAAGCGCATGGATTAATTATAGCCCCACGCAGGTGCCGACTTGCAAGCTATTACAAAGTAAAGAGCTGAGGGTTTAAAAATAAAAACAGGACATTTCTATTTTGCCTTGACAGTGCTGACTTGAAACTGACTTGCAAACTTGACAATTACATCTAAATTGGTATATATTCCTTAATTCTTGAAAGCTTGAAAGGTGACCAGTTAATGAAGACGTACATGGCAAAGAAAGACGAGACAGACAGGAAGTGGTACATGATTGATGCAGAAGGCATGGTGCTTGGCAAGCTTGCTGTAAAAGCAGCTGATATTCTTCGGGGAAAGACCAAGCCCACTTTCACACCGCATGTTGATACCGGTGATTTTGTTGTTGTTATCAATGCGGAGAAAGTGCAACTTACAGGCAGGAAACTGGAAGGCAAGGTTTATTATCACCATACCGGTTATATCGGTGGAATCAGAGCTGAAACCGCCAAACACCGGATGGAAAGAAAACCCGAACTGGTTATCGAAGCCGCAGTAAAAGGCATGCTGCCTAAAAATTCCCTTGGCAGATCTATATTTAAAAAACTTAAGGTATACCCTGGTTCTGCACATCCACATGGGGCTCAGAGTCCTGAATCAGTAAATTAGACCAGCTTTTTATATTTAGGAGATATTACCCTGATGGCCGAAATTGTTTACAATGCAACAGGTAGAAGAAAAAGTTCCGTAGCTCGTGTCACACTTACGCCGGGTACCGGTAGAATTACAGTGAATAAACGTTCTGTAGAAAATTTCTTTCCACGCGAGACGCTTAGAATGATTATACGTATGCCGCTAGTACTGACCAGTATGGTTAACAAGTACGATGTTACCGCCAATGTTTCCGGAGGGGGCATGACCGGTCAGGCCGGAGCAATTCGGCACGGCATCTCCAGGGCGCTTCTTATTCTGGATTCCGATCTGAGGTCCGATCTGAAAAAGAACGGTTTTCTTACGCGTGATCCGAGAGTTAAAGAGCGGAAAAAGTATGGACAGAAGGGAGCCCGCGCGAGATTCCAATTTTCGAAACGTTAATTTTTTAGACCTTTTTCAAGTTTTTTCGTAGATATGGTTATTAAAAGCGCAGGCACAGCCTGCGCTTTTTTAATGTGACGTCCTAACAATAAAGAGAGGCAAGTTAATATGCTGAATGTTGCTGTTTTTGGAGCCAGTGGTTATGCAGGCGGTGAATTATTGCGTCTTCTGCATCTTCATCCAGAAGTTAAAGTGACACTGGCAACCTCGGAAAAATCTGCCGGAAAGTCGGTCAACTCTTTATTCCCGCACCTTACAGCCTATGAACACACTGTGTTTGAACATATGGATGTCGAAGGCGCTCAGGCAGACAGGGCAGATCTGTTTTTTCTTGCTCTGCCGCATAAGACCGCCCAGAAAACAGCCGCTTCTCTTTTCAGAAAAGGAAAGAGTGTAATTGATTTATCAGCAGATTTCAGGCTTCGAAATCCGCAAGTTTATGAAGATTGGTATCAAACGCCACATACCGAGAAGGCGGTTCTGAAGAAATCGGTTTACGGTCTTCCCGAGCTTTACAGAGCAAAAATACGGCGTGCAAGGCTTGTGGCAAACCCTGGATGCTATCCCACCGGAGCTGTGCTGGGTTTAATTCCTGCTTTACGAAAGGGCTTAGTAGAGCCGGAAAGGTTGGTTATAGACTCGAAGTCCGGTGTCTCTGGAGCAGGAAGAGCAGGACGGCAGGAACTTATTTTTTGTGAAGTAAGCGGAGGTTTTAAAGCCTACTCACTTGCGGTTCACCGTCACACGCCAGAGATAGAGCAGGAACTCTCGGCTGTTTCAGGAAGCGATATTACTCTGGATTTCACACCACATCTAGTACCAATGAACCGCGGCATTCTCACTACAATTTACGCCCAGCTCGTAAATAAGAAAACGACTCTTAAAGAAATTCATGCTGTATATCGCCGCGCCTATGCCAAAGAGCCGTTTGTGAAGGTTCTGCCTATTGGAGAGTACCCTTTTACAAAAAACGTACAGGGCACAAATTTCTGCCATGTGGGACTTCAGATCAATCCAAGGACAAACCGCCTTCTAGTGGTTACGGCCATTGACAATCTCACAAAAGGCGCGGCTGGTCAGGCTGTGCAGAACATGAATATAATGATGGGATATGATGAGATGACAGGCATAAGCAGTATGGCTGTTTTTCCATAATACGTTGGAGATAAGGACCAGTGACTAAGAAAAAAAATAACAACAAAGAAAAAAAGAAAGAGAAAAAAATTTCAAAACAGGTTGCGATTCCAAAGGGTTTTCTATTTAAAGCGGTCTCTGCATCTATTAAGACATCGAGTCAACCGGATAGAACAAGCCGACCGGATGTTGCCCTTATTGTTTCAGAGTATCCGGCTGCTGCTGCTGCTGTTTTTACAACAAATAAGCTTAAAGCTGCTCCTGTAAAGCTTTCGATTAAAGCTATAAAAAGCGGTGCTGCCAGGGCAGTGATTGTTAACAGCGGAAACGCCAATGCCTGCACCGGAGCTCAAGGACTTAAGGATGCACAAGATACTGTTAAAGTTACGGCCAAGGCTTTGGGCCTTTCGCCAAAAGAAGTTTTGGTTGCCTCGACAGGAGTAATAGGTGAACTGCTTCCGATGGATCGTCTTATTAATGGTCTGCTTAAGGCCTCGCTGGTTCTTGACTCAACCGTGGAAGATGTAGCCAGGGCAATTATGACAACAGATACTTACCCAAAGGTGGTCTCACGATCATTCCGCCTGGATGGTAAAAAGGTTACGCTCACAGGCGTTGCCAAGGGGTCTGGCATGATTGCGCCTAATATGGCGACAATGCTTTGTTTCCTTATTACAGATGCAGCTGTGATGCCCAAAGTGCTTGATAGAATATTGCGGCGTTCTGTAGGGCTCTCTTTCAATCGGATAACCGTGGATGGCGACTGCTCTACAAACGATACTCTTGCGATTCTAGCAAACGGAGCTGCCGGTAATTCTTCTTTAAAAGATCTACGCTCAGATGCATCGGCACGTATGCAAAAAGCAGTTGACGAGGTCACTTATGAGTTATCACGGATGGTAGCTAAAGACGGTGAGGGAGCGACAAAACTGATTGAGGTTTATATAAAAGGAGCCAAGAGCGATACTGACGCTGAGCATGCGGCAATGGCTGTAGCCAATTCCTTGCTGGTAAAGACGGCGGTCTACGGTTGTGACGCAAACTGGGGCCGGATAGCCTGCGCTGTCGGCTACAGCGGGGCTGCGCTTAAAGAAGAGAAAATTAACATTTTTTTCAACCGTGTTAAAGTTGTCTCAAACGGTCGTCCAACAGGTAAAGACCTTGAGGCTGCCAGGCAGATGGCAGGCGATACAGTTAAGATAACTCTGGACCTTGGACTTGGACGCGGAGAGTCGCGGGCACTTACATGCGATCTAACCGAAAAATACATCGAAATTAATGCTGAGTATAGGACGTAGAACAAAATGTTAAGGGTGAAAAAAAGAAAGTGAGACTAAAGGAAAATGATTAACGGAGGAATAATATGAATATGAATAAGCTCAAACTTGGAATTCCAAAAGGAAGCCTCCAAAACGCTACTATTGAGCTTTTTAAAAAATCAGGCTGGACTATTAATGTAAGCTCCAGAAACTACTTTCCTGCTGTGGATGATAAGGATGTTTCCTGTGCTCTTATTCGTGCACAGGAGATGGCAGGCTACGTGGACAAAGGCACACTTGATGCTGGGCTTACCGGCAAAGACTGGATACTGGAGTACGACTCTGATGTTGTCGAGGTTGCAGATCTGATATATTCGAAGGCGAGTCAGAAACCCGCCCGCTGGGTGGTGGCAGTCCCAGGGGATTCGACGGTTCAACGCATCGAAGATTTGAAAGGCAAGCGTATCTCAACAGAGCTTGTGAATTACACCAGGCGCTACTTCAATCAGCTCGGTATTGATGTTGATGTTGAGTTCTCGTGGGGAGCCACCGAGGCAAAGGTGGTTGAAGGACTGGTTGACGCTATTGTAGAAATTACAGAGACAGAGAGCACTATCAGGGCTCACGGCTTAAAAATAATTCACGAGATGATGCAGACAAACACAAAACTTATAGCCAACAAAACCGCCTGGGAAGATCCTTGGAAACGTGCAAAAATCGAGCAGATGTCAATGCTGCTTCAGGGGGCACTTCGGGCCGATGGGATGGTGGGCCTGAAGATGAACTTGCCCGAGGACAGGATGGATAGGGTGATGGAGATACTTCCAAGCTTGCAAGCACCCACTGTAGCTAATCTCTACCGTTCAGACTGGCTGTCTGTGGAGACGGTTGTTTCCGAGGCCGTGGTGCGGGAAATCGTACCGAAACTTCTGAAAGCAGGAGCCCAGGGCATCATTGAATATCCGCTAAATAAGCTTATTTAGCTCCTGCGTATAAATGTTTTTTTGTCCACTCGCAATGCTATTATCATATGCTGGGCACACACAAGTAGCTTGACCGGACAACTCAAAGAAGTGCTTGTTTTGCATGTTTTTGCATCTGCAAAAACATGCCACCTTGAGTTGACGTTGAGCAAAGCGATATAGCAACTTAATACTCAAAGCTTTTAAAAGTATAATGAAAGCTTATGATAATGTATTCTCAGATTTTCTCAAATAATTAAGTAGACCAATCTTTTGAAGAGATGAAAAAGGTAATTTCTTAAATTCAAAGAATGTTTTAATAGTATATAGTGTGAATAATTTTAATAATAAAGGATAAATAACAAATGGATGCAGTACTGATTCTTGGACATGGCAGTATGCGTGAAGAGGCTAATAAAATTTTACTTACCATTGCCGGGCTTCTTAAAAAACGTGTGCCTGACAAAATGATACAACCAGCCTTTATGCAGTTTGGAAAACCGGACTTCTTCGATGGCGCAGAGAAGTGCATAGATGCAGGAGCAAAACGGATTATCGTTCTACCATATTTCCTTGCATCCGGCGATCACGTAACAAAAGATATTCCCGGCATGATTGAGAAAATCTCGATGAAATACCCGGAAGTGAAGTTTATTTTCACAAAACCTATTGGAATCCATAACGCACTTATAGGTGTACTTGCCGAGCGTATAGTCGACTCTATACAGAACGAAGTAACAACTGCACAGTCTCGCACTGATTTCAAACCAGAGGAAATAGAGACTGAAAGTTTCAGAATTATCGATGCCGAACTCGGCATACCGGAAAAAGGCCGCATAGCCCCCTACCCTGTTGTTCAACGGGTGATTCACGCAACCGGTGATTTCGCCTTTGCTGATAATCTGAGATTTCATCAAAAAGCTATTGAAGCCGGAATCAACTCAATTCGCGCCGGAAAAAACATCCTGGTGGATGTACATATGGTTGAATCAGGAATTAACAAAACTCTTCTTAAAAAATGGGGAGGAAGCGTGATCTGCAAAGTATCCGATCCGGAGATTGCGGCGCTTGCCAAGGCATCCGGTCAAACCCGTACAGAGACTGCCATAGAAAAAGGAGCTACAGAAAACATAGGCATAGTCGCTATCGGAAACGCACCAACCGCCCTGTCCAAAGTTATGGAACTTATAGAGAACGGAATCGAAATTACGCATAATTCCGACAGCCGGATAACAGGAGACAGGCCGCTGGAATCAGTCATCCCCTTTTTACCGGATCTTGTTGTTGGTGTTCCTGTCGGTTTTGTAAACGCTGTTGAGAGAAAAGATGAGCTGACTCAAAAAGACTATCCATTTATAACATCGCTAGGCAGAAGAGGCGGAAGCCCAGTGGCCGCCGCAATAGTAAACGCCATCTTAAAACTGGCGTAAGCATGATTAGAGTGGCAAAGAAAAGGAGGAACTAATGATAAAAATATTTTTAACAATATCTGTAATTCTGTTATCTGCATCGCCATCACACGCTATGCACATCTCGGAGGGGATTCTTCCTTTAGGCTGGTCCGGCTTCTGGTATGCTGTGGCAATGCCTTTTCTGGCTTACGCTATCTGGAAAGTAAAGAGTCAGGCAGCGGACAACCTCTCCTTCAAACCAATGCTCGGCCTAATGGCAGGAGCTGTATTTATAATTTCCTGTATGCCGATACCAGTACCCACTGCCGGAACCTGCTCGCATCCCTGCGGCACAGCCATCTCCGCTATTCTTCTGGGGCCGATATTAAGCGTATTGGTAGCAGCAGTAGCTCTTCTTATTCAGGCTCTTTTCATGGCGCACGGAGGTTTAAGCACATGGGGAGCTAATATAGTCTCGATGGGGATAGTAGGATCATTTACAGGATATGCCGTATTCAAACTACTACGGTCTTTTAATATCGGGCTTGCGCCCGCAGCGTTTGCAGCCGGTGTTCTGGCCGACTGGGGTACATACGCGATGACATCTTTCGCCCTGGCATCAGCGCTTCACGGGACGGAATCTATGACAGGACTATTTTTAAAAATAACATATGCCTTTATACCAACACAGCTTCCGCTTGGAATACTGGAAGGTTTTATGACAGCAGGTATGGTGACTCTTCTTGCAAAGAAAAGACCTGACATACTTGTAAAGTTCAAAATACTTAAACAGACGGAGTTAGATAAAGCGGAGGCCTCGGCATGAAAAAAATAGTAAGGTCTTTCACATCTGTCTTTCTGCTATTTTTTACTCTACCCTTAATTGGCTTGTTTGCCCCAATGGTTTCAATGGCTGATGAAAGTATTACTCAAAAAGAGATTAATGAACCAAAGAAGAACTGGGCTGGAGTTGATGAAACAGTAGTGGCAAAATATGCTAGAGCTTATGGGAGAGAACCGGCTGATCCACTAATAAATACCGATCAGGGAGATCTGCTATTATTTGTCTTCTTAGTGGGCGGAGTGCTGGGAGGTTTTACCTGCGGATACTACTGGCGGGTTCTGATAGAGGGCGGCAACTCCAAAACGGCTGCAAAAACAAGCACCGGCAGTGTTAAAGCTTGAGCTGTTCATACTGACACAAATAAATATATTTCAATATATCCAAATCAATCTAAACGAATCTAAATAAATGCATAACCTTCATGAAATAGCGCCAGATAAAATAAACAGGCTACACGGAGTAAGCGCCAGAGTAAAATTGCCGGCTACTGTATCTATGCTGGTTCTTGTTCTGCTTTCTGGCAGCATAGTATTTCCAGTCTCGGTTGCTCTTTTGTGTCTGGCCGGAGCCATATGGAATGAAGTTCCCCTTAAACAATATATCAGACGATTCTCGGAACCTGCATTTATTGCATCTGTTATCTTCATTCTAAAAGCCTTCTCTCCTGGAGAAGATGTTTTGCTGACTCTCCCTATTTTCGGCTGGAAGCTTATGATAACAAGTCAGGGCCTACTTGAGGGCACGCTGATCGGGACACGAGTTCTTGCCTCTGTTTCACTTCTTATCCTTCTTGGCTTAACAACACCTTTTACAAAACTCCTCTCAGCGCTTTCATGGTTGAAGGTTCCGAAAACCTTTGTGGATATCCTCATGCTTGCATATCGTTACATATTTGTTCTAATGGATGATGCCCAGGTTATATACAAATCTCAGAAAAACAGATTGGGCTACGCTGGACTTCTGCGCGGACTGCGCTCTTTCGGTACACTTACCGGCTCGGTTATGCTTCGTGCGCTGGACCAAAGCATAACCACTACAACAGCAATGGTTCAACGCGGATATACCGGTAGTTTTCACTACCAACAAGACAATAAGATACAGATACACGAGGTTGCATGGGCTGTGCTGTCGGTTGTTATTATCAGCATCTACTTTATGCTAGTGGAAGGAGTTGCTGTTTGAAGGCCATAGAAGCGCAGATGCTCTCTTACAAATATGCCGATGGTTCAGTGGCTTTACAAGAAGTGAGTCTGGAGATTAATAAGGGAGATTTTATCGGAATTTTGGGAGCAAACGGATCTGGTAAAACAACACTTCTTCAATGCCTGGACGGCATCATAAAAAATTTTAAAGGCTCTGTTTTTATCGAAAGTCAGGATGTAAAAAAACTCTCACCGCGAGAAATTTACAGCAAGATGGGACTCGTTTTTCAAAATCCAGACGATCAGCTTTTTGCAGGCACACTAAAAGAAGACGTAGCATTCGGGCCGACAAACATGGGATTTAATACAAAAGAAGTGGCCGAGCGTGTAGACCAGGCTTTATTCGATGTAGAGCTTGACGGCCTTGCCGGAAAATCTATTCATCACCTGAGTTTCGGCCAGAAAAAACGTGCTTGTATCGCCGGTCTTCTTGCCATGGGACACCGGATTCTCCTCATGGACGAACCCACTGCCGGTCTCGACCCTATGGGCGAATACAAAATGATGAAACTCCTTAAAAAGCTTAACAGCGAAGGGGATACCACCATTGTCATGGCCACCCACAGCGTAGATCTAGTCCCGCTTTTCCTGGACAGGCTAATAATTTTGAGCAAAGGAAGCATTCACCGCCAGGGCACTCCAGAGGAAGTTTTTAATGCCCCAGAGGAAATGGAGCGAGTAAAGCTCCGGCTTCCGCAGATTGCAGAACTTATCCATGAACTAAAAAACAAAGACGGGATTTCATTTGACCGAATCCCCCTCACAGTAGGTGAAGCCAGGCGGGAACTCATTAAGCGATTTGTAAGAGAATAAATATGATTGAAAAAGGCTACGTCCACGTATACACCGGAAACGGCAAGGGCAAAACCACAGCTGCCATGGGCCTGGCTCTTCGTGCTGCTGGAGCAGGCATGAGTATTTTAATCGCCCAGTTTCTTAAAAGCGGTGATTCCAGCGAACTGGCTGCTTTGAAGGAAATTTCGAAAAAAAACTCAAATAGCGTGACTTTAAAACATTACGGTTCCGGCAGGTTTGTCTGCGGAAAGCCCTCAAATAAAGACATTGAGATGGCCAGGCTCGGCCTTAAAGACCTTTTCGATTCCATTAGCTCAGGCCAATATCAACTGGTAATATTGGATGAGGCTAATATCGCTGTTTCTTACAATATTATTAGGGTTGAGGATCTCATTAATCTCATAGATACAAAACCCGACGGCGTGGAACTGGTAATAACAGGTCGTGGCGCTGTCCAGCAAATAATCGAAAAAGCCGATCTGGTTACAGAAATGCGCGAGATAAAACATTACTATAAAGAAGGGGTCAAGGCAAGAACCGGCATCGAAAAATAGACCAAATAAACCAAATGGAATCTACGGTTTTATGTCTTAATACTGCTTAAAAATCTCATTAAAAACTGAGCACTATCAAGTTTTTACTCTATTTTCAGTAACAACAAAACTCGACATATCTTCAAAAAGCATCGTAGAATATTGCCATACATCCAATTTAAAGAAATTTTAAGGAATTATTAAACAATCATGGAAACTCAAACAGGATGCTGTAATCCTGTGATTATCAGCAATCAAGCAGAATGGAATGACCTGGCGGCATCCCTTAAAAAACAGCCATCAATAGCCGTGGATATGGAGTCAAACGGCTTCCATCGTTATAAAGAACGCGTCTGTCTGATCCAGATAGCCGCTAATGGCACTGTAGCACTGGTTGATCCCTTAGCCGTGCATGACCTAAGCGCACTAGGCGAAATATTTGCGGACACATCCATAGAAAAAATTTTACATAGTGCAGATTACGATATTCGCTCATTTGACAGAGAATACGGATTCAGACTGAAAAACATATTTGACACATCGATCGCCGCAGGCGTCATTGGCTCCAACAAACTTGGACTGGGCAATGTACTGATGGAATACATGGGAATGAGTATTCCCAAGTCCAAAAAGCTTCAGAGAAGAGACTGGGGTATTCGTCCGCTTGTTTCCGAGGCGATCAATTACGCGGCCCAGGATGTATATCATCTTCACGCGCTTCGAAATCTACTGGTAGAGAAGCTCGATGAACTTGGCCGAAGGCCCTATCTCGATCGGGAGCATTCAAAGCTCGAGACAATACGCTACGTGCAGCCTGTGCCACCAGAGAAAGCGTTTTTGTCCGTCAAAGGTGTAAAGAGAATGACACCCAGGCAAAAAGCGGTCTTTCGTGAGATATATCTTTTTAGGGACTCAGAGGCAAAGAGACTTGACCGCCCTCCATTTAAGGTTTTTCCAAACACCGCGATCATGGAACTGGCTAAGAATCCGAACAAAAACCTGTTCTCGATTAAAGGACTTCCCGCCAGACAGGCAAACGCTTTCAGACATGGTATCAGCAAAGCCATACAGCGTGGACTTTCTTAGACAGACAAACTTCTGTTAGCTTGCCTTGTCCATGCCGCACAGGTTTTTTCCGATTTCAAGTTCCTTAAGTCTGTCTTCTTCTGGATCGAGCAACCCGAGATTTACTTTGCGTATGTCCTGATAACGCTCAGGGTTTGTCGGCAGACTGGCTTTAACCTGTTTTTTAAAGTCCTCTGTACCGGGAAGTTGAAACAAGTCGAGAGTTTTCCGTGCGATTCCCAAAGTAGTACTGATCACGCCGGCTTCGTCTTCATCAAAAAGCGGTACTGCATGAGACGGCAGTACCAAAACACTATCCTGCAAATTAGCATACCGTTCGAACAGGGTTTTATGGAGCATAAGACTCCAGGAATCAGCCTTACCACCCAAATCTGGACGTCCTATGGCTGACTTCATTACTATATCTCCTGTAAACAGGATTTTGTCATTCAGCAAAAGAGAAATGCTGCCCGGCGTATGGCCAGGCGACTCTATAACTTCAATAGAGTGTTTTCCAAAACTGATCGAGTAACTATTCTCAGCCTTTTCATCCTTTTTACCCTTCATGGAAACGACCTGAAACGCTGCTTCGTCTGCATCAGCCTCACTAATATAGTATTTAGCACCGTTTAGTTCAGCAAGTACCCTCCCCCCGGATATGTGATCGGCATGAATATGTGTATCAAAAACATGTTTAAGTATCAACCCGTTATTCTTCAGCAAAGAGGTTATAGGTTCAAGATGACGAGCTGCGTCAATTACCATAGCTTCGCCGTCTGTGGTAATTACATATCCCAAACATCCGCGCGCTACCCGGTTAACCTGGTAGATGACAGGATCTTCCGATATTTTGGTGATTTGGTAATACCCACTCCAGGCATCCATTCCACCTTCCAAGCTCTGTGCGTTATAACCTCGCTCCTGAAGCAATTCTGCACTATAGCGCGAAGAATCGCCGTGCGCACATATGGTGATAATTCGTTTATCCTTTGGAAACATATCCATGTAGGATTCCTCTTCACCAATAAAATCCGGCTGCGGAATATTGAGAGTTTCAATAGTTCTGGGGCCTTCTATTTTCCAGGCTTCGAATTCATCCGTGTTGCGCAGATCAAACATAAAGCCGATCTTACCAGCGTTCAAATCTTGCCTGAGTTGCTCAGGGGATATACTGATGCTGTCTGTCATAAAGTTATGTCTCCTTTCGTTCTTATTATACTCATTATAAATAAGTTATCTGAAAAAACAATCTATTAAAACAATGTATAGAAAAACAATTGAATAATCATCATTAATATTATATTATCTCAAAAAACAAACAGAACGTGAGCGTACCGCTTATCACGAGAGTAAGCAGGAACAAGTACTGCCGAGACCTGCGGCTATTAAAATAGAGAGTATAATATATTTAAGGAGGTGTGCCATAGATTTTTCAGGAGTCAGTTATTTACCCATGACACAACTGCTACGATTAGAGGTATAACCCTAAAAACGCAACTTTTAATATTTTTTAATACTAACTTCTCTAAAGGAGCCCGTGCAAATGTTTACCTATGAAGAAGCTTTTTCACGAAACATTGGTTGGGTAACCAAGGCAGAACAACAGCAATTACGGAATTCAAAAGTCGCAATTGGCGGCCTTGGTGGAGTCGGTGGTGACCACACAGTATTACTGGCGAGGTTAGGCATTGGAAGTTTCAATATTTCTGACCTTGATGCTTATGATGTAGGTAATTTTAATCGTCAGGCCGGTGCCAGTATGACAACATTGGGCAAACCTAAAGCTGAAGTCATGGAGAAAATTTTACGAGGTATTAATCCTGAGGCAAAAATCAATAATTTCGATAAAGGAATTAATGAGGATAACTTGGATAATTTTCTCGATAGTGTTGATATTTATGTAGACAGTCTCGACATTTTTTCTTTGGAGATTCGCCGTAAAGTGTTTCAGAGATGTTATGAAAAGGGCATTCCGACTACTACCGCAGCTCCAATGGGAATGGGCACAGCGTTTTTGGCATTTCTACCAAAACAAATGTCCTTTGAACAATACTTTGCAATTAAAGATCCAAAACCGGATTGTAGCAAAGAAGAGAAAGAACAGATTTTCATTGATAATATTATCAGATTTATAATCGGTGTTGCCCCTTCGGCGCAACAATTCCATTATCTTGTAGATCGCTCTTCAATTAATTTTATAAAAAGAAAAGTGCCATCAACGTGCATGGGAATTTCTCTGGCTGCAGGCACATTATGCACAAACGTATTAAAGCTACTACTAAAAAGAGGTGATGTAATATACGCTCCACACGGTTTACATTTTGATGCTTACCGAAATAAAATGCTTAAAACATGGCGTCCTGGGGGCAATAAAAACCCCATTCAACGCTATATGTTCTGGCGTGTAAAACGATTCCTGACATGAGATGTCTCCAATTACAACGGCAACAAGCATAGGCTGATTTTATGATAAGGGCTTGTCCCAAAATAACTTAACGTTTTCGCATCTCATCTTCGGGCCGTCT
>CAYWZR010000012.1:0-20587 GCA_964462885.1 uncultured Nitrospirota bacterium | reverse complement strand
GAGCGTTTTTCAAAATTGCATTCACGCACCTCTCCTCCCTGATATGCAACAACAGGGCTATTATCAGGACTTAGAGACAATGAAAGAGAACTGGTATTGTCCACTGATATAACGGCCTCGGCAGAGCCTCCAAGCGTGTTAATATCTGTAACAATATAATTAATTTCATAATCCGTAATATTTGTGTCACTTTCATTAAAATAAGCTACATGAATTTTTCCATCGCTGCCACGAGCAGCGCTTACACGTGGGCTAAGCAGACCTCCACTATCCAGACTGCTGCCTACTACAGATTGCGTCCATTCATAGGTCTGGTTTTCTTCTGAATTCCCATCACCATTATTACCGCCTCCACTGTTGCCGCCGCAGGCACTAAATAAGAAAGCAACCATCGACAGAGTCAGCAATACATTTAATAGATTTAACATATTAAATGGCCTTATTTTCTTTCTCGATTTTTTTAATACGAGCATAATAAAACTCCCCCGCACGTTGATGAATTAAATCTTTTGTAGCATCCACTACAGCAGTATCAGGAAGCGAATTATAGAGATTAGCTGCTTTTTCTTTATGTCCATAATAGTCGTATAAACCTGCAAGATTTATTTTTGCTCCAATATTATCAGGATTAATTTCAAGTGCCTTTTTAAATGCATCCCGAGCTGATGTGTCATCACCACCACTTAAATAAGCCACACCGATTATGTTATGAAGCGAAGCAGCCATAGGGTCCGATGACCTATCTTTGATCCCATCTAAAGTCTTTTGAGCCATAAGAATAGACTGTCTAAAATCTCCCTTTTTCATATAAAGTCTGGTCAATCTATACATGAAATTTAAATCACCAGGAGTTTTCATCAATTGCGAATGCAGCTCTCTTAAAGATTCGTCTTTAAAACTATTAGTCCTAACCTCGACCGAAGAAATAGGTTTGGCATAGGAACTGTATCTTTTTTCTGAGCTATCTGTTTTATTAAAGAGAACTGCCAGTTCAGGATCGCAAATTTCTAACTTATGCGCCTGTTCAAGACATGTTTGCTGGTACTGATCGGCTTTTTCGATGTAGCTCTGAGCTTTCTTATCTATAATCTGTACGTACTGCTTCTGCTGCTCTGGAGTCAGTTTTTTTGGCAGAGGAGCACTTTTTAAAAAATTTGCAAATTCATTATTGATCTCATAAGTTCCGTAGCAAGCCGACAGCGCCCATTCAGGTGTTTTATATTGAATGACTTCATGATACCCCTTTTCGATTTTCTCAAGCAGCTTTGCTTTTTTTGCAACAATCTTGTTATCAATTTGGTCTTTCAACTTAATCGCCATGTAATTTTTACTCAACCTATTTACGGCGTTGTATGCCATCCGGGCCATAACCGGGTTGATCTGACTGTCTTTCTTTGCAAAAGCTGGCTTATACGCAGAGTATGCTCTTTTTCTGTATTTTAAGGCTTTCTTTAAATTACCGTTCTGCAGATAAAGATCCGCCACTATGGCATCAGCCTTTATCTTTCCCAAGCGTGAAAGATATTTTCTATTGTCAAGCAATATTGATATTGCCACATCATCACTTCCCATAATAAGGGCGTTTTTAGACATAGCAAATATTATCTTTCTACGCATATCGCTGTTTTTCTTCAAACGTTCGAGCATTAATTTGTAATCTCTGTTTGCATAAGAATGCTGCCCAAAACTCTCTCTGATATGAGCAGCCTGGTAAAGGAAATCAACGGAGTTGGCATGCGTGGGAAGTATTGCTGCAAATTTTTCAAGGTACTCTACAAGAAATCTGAACTGCGCTGCCTTTATGGATACATCAATTAAAACACCAAGAATGTTTTCAGCATTTGATGTTTTAGGATACTCGGCAAGAAGTTTAGAGCCAGCTGATAAAAGTGTCTCCAGATCGCCCATCTCCTTACTGGAGACAAGAAGTGCGTTTAAAGCCTGCTCTCCAAGAGCTGAAGAAATGTTTGCTTCAGCCAAATCACTAAGTTCTTTTTTACCTTTTTCCCAATCATTCAGCGCTGCCAGTGTGTGCGAATAAATTACCTTTGACTCCGCAGCTGAAACAATTTTCTGCACCTCATCTCTTAAGGCTTTCTTTATCATGTTATTATGAATAATCTTTTGCCCATAGGTCAGCAGGCCTTCAAAATCTTCCTTAAGATAAAAAGCATCAAGAATCAGGTGAATTGCGGATTTGGCTTCCTTGCTTTTAGGGTAGCTGTCAACAAAGTTTGAAAATTCGGCAATAGCCTCATCATAATTCCCCTCGTCATAATTGATCCAGGCAACATTAAAGCGCACATCCGGAACCTTCTTAGAGTTTGGAAAAGCAGAGACAAACGACTTTCCGGTTGCCTTAAGGCCTCCTCTGGCATAGACAACCTGGTAATAATTCAAGTCGTCTTTATTTTTAAGCGTATAGTAATAAGAAAGGACAGCGCTATAGAGTATTTTTTCCTTTGATTTACTTTGTTGATTATTCTGTTGATCATTATTTTGATCCTTCTGGCTGGGTATTCTTGTTGCCAGCTTTTCATACTGCTTACCTGCCTCCAGATATTGCTTGGCTGAAAAAAGAGTTTCAGCATAGTTTAATTCCATGTCCGCATATGTAGGGCTGGATTTAAAGAAATCCAGATATAATTTATAGGCATCAGCAGCTCGCTTAAACTCTGCCACTGACTTTGCATTTCTGGCCTTGTTATGTAAATGAGTAACAATATCCCTGGCATATAGCTCGTAGTCGGTAAGATTCTTCTTTTTATCCCCCTCAGAAATATTTATGGAATACTTCTGTTTTCTAAGAGCTTTTACAATAATAGATATATCCTTACCAGCATCTTCAAAATTTTCGGTTTCTTGCACGCATTCAAAAATATTACGTGCATATTCAAGCAATTTTTCTACATCATGCTGTAGTTCTGACAACTGTCGATATATCACAGCGGCATGATGCCATTTCTTTTTGATTAAATATCTCTGCGCAAGTTTTTCCAGTACAATTGTGTATACGGGTCTAGACCATGAGTATTTCTGAAAATACGCCAATGCATCCTGAGGAGAACTCTCTTTATATGCCTCACCATAGCAATAGGCCATATCAATCAAAGACTCAAGGCGTATGTCAACTTTTTTATAGGTATCGATATCAGTTTTTTTACCGGAAACAGCGCTTGTAACAGAGCCTTCAAAAAGTTTAATTGCCTTCTTAAAATCAGCATTGTTGATATAGCACCAGGCCAGTTTATAGCGTGCAATGGATACTGCGGCGCTCTTTGGATAATTAAGAACCGCTTCATATTGTCTTTGTGCCATATCAAGGTCTTGCATATTGAAAAAATAATCGCCTAGAAGCAGATAGGACTCCGGCACAAAAGAACTGTCTTTATATTTCTTTATGATGGTTTTATACTGCTTGATCATTTCATCTATCTGTCCCAGCTCCCTGTATTCATGGGCCAGAAAAAACAGAACCTTATCACGCTCATCAAAAGCAGGATAGTTTTCAAGTATTCTCTGATATATCTCAATAGCCTGTTTTTTAAGGGCGTTGGATTCCATTTGATCCAATGATTTAACAGAGCGTCCAGCCTCAGTTTTTCTGAGAAAATAAACGATACGTGATTTTTCGATGTACAACTCGGAAAGGCGAAGATAAAGCTGTGGCAGGTAACGTTTGTTTCGTGATTTATCAATCAGAACTTTTGTGTTTTGGATAGCCAGATTAACCTTTCTTTTATCCTCGGTAAGTCTGGCGATATATTTATTCTGTTCTTCTAGCTTGTCCTTTTGCTTATATTCATACGTAGTTGAAATAGCAGCCTTGCTTATAGTCGGCAATACCGAGATAAAAACAATAATAAGTAAAAGGTATCTCATTTAAAAAAGATATCCCATTCTTCAGTAGAACTGCATTTTTCAGGTAATGATACTTTATACTGAGCCAGCTCATCGTTCCAGTATTCACCCTGAAAAATATAAACAACTTTCTTTGGCAGTCCTTCTAATTTTTTATCCAATGAATTATTTTCAGTATAATGATACTGGGATGCCCGTTCGTACATATCAAGACCTATTTCATACTCAATGAGATCTGCTTCTTCTTCAAACGTAAGTAACATGTCAGCATATTTTTCATATTCTTTCTCGATTAAAAGCCTAATCGACTCCACACTTTCCTGTATCTGCATGGCATAGATTTGATCCAGGTACTCGACAAGGGCCTTGTCCTGGAACAAACCTGTTTTTTTCTTTTCCTTGTCAAGCAATTCGATAAAATTCCAGATTCGGTTGATTTCTTTTTTACCAAGGACAAGCATTATAAGCGCAGGATTCTCGAGCGCCGTACCGCGATTATAAATGACATCTAAAGCATTTTTGTAGTGTTGTTTAAATTCATTAACCACATTCATAGCACGCCTATAATGGCAGACGTCTTTATAAATAATAGATTTAAGAATGAAGTATTCGGGCGTAAAGTAATTTTCAAAACTCGGAGCTCCAAACGCATATAACAAGCCCATCGCTTTTTCTGTATGCCCTTGTCTATACTCTGCCCATGCCCTTTCAAGAAGATATTCGGCCTGTTCTAAAATAGGCTTTTTGATCTGTTCATACTGCATGTACGCATTACTAAACTCCCCTTTTTCATACAGCAATCTGGCCAACATAGCATGCGCACTATCTTGTAGGTCATCGGCAATATCAGGGCTTTCAAGAATCTGTTTTAGTATAGAAACAGCATCGTCTACCTGGCCTTGATAAACCCGGTAAAGAGCTTTTTTGAACAAGTATTTATAGTAATAATACGTTTCTGGAACGATACCGGCAAAGTGTTCATTTCCCCACTCAAAAAAACCATGCTCCCAATCATATTCTCCCTGGTAATAATTAAGAAAATTCTCCAAGTCTTTTCCGACAAAACCATACTGTTTATCACAAACAACCTGGTTGATAATTAGATCATGATCAAAAGGCAGGGTACGGGTAACCAGCTCAAGTAATTCAAGTGAGTACGACACAATTTTAGGATTCGGTTTTCTGGTGACGATATGAGAGAGAACCTCTACTGCAGCATGGGAAAGACCGATTTTTTTAAACGAAATGCCAAGAAAAAATGAAGCCCATTCGTAATTAGTTTCGTCGGGCGATGTCAGACTCATGTATTTATAAAAATTTTGAGCAGCCTCTAAATACTTCTCCTTTTCGAAAAGCTCATATCCATTATTAAAATATTCCTGAATCTCATCTTCGGTTAATTCTTTTTTTACGTTATTCTGTAAATTATCCTGCAAATTATCCTGCCTCTGTATGTCTTCTGTACTTGCCTCGCTATATCCGGCAAAGCAGATTAACCCAAAAAACAAAAAAACACAACAGAGATTAGTTTTCATTCTCATTATCGTTTTTCAAATAGTTGTTCAACCTTTCAATAGTTGAATCCATAGCGGTTTTCCTTGGAGACAGATCGAAACGGAACCCAATGGTTATACCCAGTAAAACATTATTTTCGACCCCTTCTTCTTTCAGATTAATCAAATCCCTTAGCTCAAGGTTCATACTCAAACTCTTACTCAAAAAGTATTTCCTGCCAAAACCCAAACTTATGGATGGAGCCGTCTCCGTAGCAATGTCTCCATTGCTATATTTTCGCTCGTATCCGACAACACCACCGCCAATAAAAAGATAGCCTTCATGATTAATAATGCTTCGGTTCAATATCGCGTCTTTTCCGTAATTCGGTTTGAAGATAAGATGCGTATGAGCAAGATATTTAATACTGTCAAATCTCTCAGGTGTGACACCGAAGTTAGTTTCAAGGTCAGTTTTAATATCCCTCTCTTTATTAATAACCCACTGCCCTCTCAGAACTTCCCATGCAAAATTTTCATTAAAATGAAAAATATAACTAAGTCCAATTGGATAAGCATTGTAAAAATCATCATCCGGGATATAACCAAGTATAAGGTCAAGTTCATGGTTGCGGTCAAAGATTCTGGACTGTATGGCATAGACATGATCTTTGCTCTCATCTTCTTCTGAGTAGCCAGTGCCAGGCCCGCAAAACAAGCCTACAATGCTAAAGCAAAAAATACCTGCAATTTTGAAAAGTTCTTTTAATTTCACTTTATCTGCCTTTTAAAGTAGTTTTTCAATAATTATTTAATCATTTTTCAATAATTCTTCAACAATTATTTTTTTGCAGCCCTGTAGGTTTATAGTTTTCAAAAGGTTTAAAAACCCACAACATCAAAAATAAACGGATATGAAACCACAACCTCAGCACCCTTGGGTACAGGGAACTGCCAGGACTTTATAGCTGACTTAATGCAAGAGTGTATATCAGTTGATTTAATAGAGGAGGATTTAATTCTAACTTCTCCTACCGTACCAGGCATTAGTATCTTCCATTCAAATATAGCTTTACCCATTAAAGATGGATCTGCAATTAAAGCTGTTTCGTAACAGTAGCTTATTTCATCCATATGCTGATCTATCACTTTTTTTACAGCTTCACGGCTCATTCCTCCCTGGATACGAACAGTTTTACTTAGGTCGGCTGATACCATCGCCATAACCTGATTCTGCCCTGTCTTGCCCTTCTCTAAAGCAGCTATTGTTCCCTTGCCCTCAATACCAGCGCTTCTTATAACAGCTGTTGAGCCCTTTGTATTGATAAGGCCAACCGAGGGCACTGCAATCTTAGAACCTCCCAACTTGCCGACAAGACCAGCCACCTTTAATTTAGCTTGATTACTTGCAGGAGAACGAACTGCATCAAGATTTGTTACCGCTGCCAAAGCATCCTTGGCTCCAAGTCCAAGTCCGTCCGATATGCCAAGAACGCTCAGAATTCCAGCCTCTTTTACATTTACATTACGATTTACGACATTACCACCATTTTTACTTCCTCCACCGGCTTTAGGAGATTTAGAAATAGTTCTTTCCCTAGTAGTTTTTACTTTTGACGAAGCTCGTTTTTTAAACGTTTTCTTAAATGCTTTCTTAAATGTTTTCTTCGCAGGCTTATTTGCCATCTGGAGCTTCGGCTTCTTTTTTACAGGTACAACCTTTTTCTTGGAATTAAGTATTTGGCGTGTATCAATTTTAACAAAGCGTGATTCAGGTTCTTCCGGCTCAGGAGGTGTCGAGATTGAGAAAAACAACCCTGCCACAAACAGAACAATTAGATGAAATACACCAGAGCGCGCCAGGTGTTTATAGTAAGGATTTTTCTTTTTTGGAGGCGTCGAGATTTCAGGAGTTTTAGACCGGTCGACACTTCTCAGAGAATATTCATAATAGCCATCATTTAGAACTACTGCAGCGACAGTATCATTTTCTGATGGGATTAAATATCTGTAAATATTTTTTCTTTTGTTGTACAGGTTTTCATGATCACATAGATTTGATATATCTAGACTATTTCTGCCAAGTACCTTACCGGAGAACTGTTCTTTGTTAAAAAAACAGTAGTATTCTTCAGAGTTCCTGTTCTCTGCAATGCAGAATCGTTTGCGATTGTTTGTAGTAATATAGTATTTATCGTTTTTACCTAGAAATTGAATATCAAAAACACTGTCATGTCTGGATTTAACAATTTCAAGTACTCTTTCGCCTTGTTGACTATCTAAAATAGTGTCACTAAACAACTCATCCTTCAGACTAAACAGTCCTGCTAAGTCTTCATCTTCGTCTTCTTCCTCATCCAAGTCTTCTGAATAGAACTGGAAGAGGGACTCTTTATAATCATCGCCTATAGGGAGGGAATCTTCCTGAGATTTTATAACTGTTTCAGGGGCCGACAATAGCAATATTGTTTCTTGGGCTTCATTTTCGACAATCTTAATATTGTCAGAAATGTCAGAATTCTCAGAAATATTCTCAGAAGTATTTCCAGAAACATTCTCAGAAGTAATTTCAGAAGTAATTTCAGTTTTTTGTGTCACCTCTGAATCATTAGGACCATCCAGCAATAATTGAAAAGCTGATGAGGAAACTAAATCGATGACATCTACTTCTGTATCTGCATTACCAGTTTCTTCAGAAATTTCTTCAGAGGTTTCTTCCGTTTTAAAAGACGAGATATCAGAATTGACAGGTCCAGGATCTAAAAGTGAATTAATCCTACCCCGCTCAAATTCCTGCTGCTCTTTTATCTTTTGTAATTTTATCTTAAGCGTATACGGTCCTATAGTAATAAAATCAAATTGTTCTAATGTGCATGTCGTTACCAGCGAACCATTTACACGAACACCACAACCCTTATCCTGAGCAAAAATAGTCATCATATGCCCATTAATGCTTAGAATAGCCTGAGTGTCCAAAACCTCTGAAGCATCAAGGAAAAGGTCCGCATCCTTGCTTTTACCGATATAAACCCTAGTTTTACCGAAACAATCCCAGCCTATGTACTCATCTCCTTTAAACACATAAATCTTTATAACAGAACCGTCTTGCGTATCTGACGCCGTCTTTTTATATGTATAGCTGGATCTGTCTTTATTGTTTTTCATGGCAGAATTATTTTCACCAGAGCTATCTACGCTCTTGGACTTTCATATCCATAATTGAAAAATCTTCTAGAATTTTATCACGGTAATTTTCGCGGTATTTAAGCATGCTTTTAATTTCGTTTTTTTTGCGGTGCAAAAGATATACAGCACCGGATTTAATAGTCTGTCCCATTATATAGGCATTGTCAAAATCAATTCGGTTGAGTAACTTATCATTGACATCGACATTTTTTTCCTGCTTAACTTCATTAGCCAATGCAGAACTTATAGGTAAAACAGGTAAAATAGATAACGATATTACTGCCAACAGTGAGTAAATGAGCATTAAAAATTTCATGAACCTGTAGCCTTTTTCAACACTGCAAACTGAAAATTAGGGTATCCTGCCATGCCTGCAATTTTCACAATATTATTTATAGTTTTAAACGATATTTGTTTATCGCATAGAAACAATATATGTTTTTTAGATTCTTTTTTGGAATCTTCATCCAAGTTAACATCAGCAATTTGCTCTTGGTAAGATTTTAATCGCTCATACAGAATTGATTTTTTAAGTTCAGTCGGATCCAACCCAATAACCTTACCGTCTTGAATCTCTGCAATAACCTCACCGTCCAGCTTTAAACTGGTCTGAGACAGCACCAGCTTGATACTGTCTTTATAATCCATTTTTGCGGTTGATTCCGGCAAATTCATATCTTTATCCATCTGAAATGTTTCCGGGTTGTCTGAGAAAGAAAAAAGCAAAAATATTAATATGATTGTAAACATATCCATCATTGCCGTAATATGCAATTTGGGCACTACAAACTGCCTGTTTTTTCTTCCAATATTTCCTAAGGCCATCTGTTTATCTCCTACCCGACTTTACCTGATAACACCACGTTAGGAAACAGTGGAATATCACTGGAACCTAAGTACCTGGCTATATCCATTGTTTGTATGATAGTTTCGTAAACCACGCTGGCATCCGGAATTATAATGATAGTATCACTGGAGGGATAAATATCTTTTATTTTTTGCAGATACGCCGCCATCTGATCAAGAGGGTATTCACCTTTATCCACCTTGGCTATCCGGGTTTCAAGTTTCATTAAGTCTTCATACTCGGCATAATCCGAAATTGCAGAGATATCAAGGCCGTTCTGACCGATCTGTACAATAACAGTCACCTTTATATTATCCTTGGGAGCCTTAGTGGCAAGTTCGGTAGAATTATTTTCGGCCTGAACCGGAACCGATGTATTTATGGCCTTTATCTGAAAAAAACTGGCCGACATAAGTAGAAACGGAATCAGCACCAGGAACATATTCATGATGGGAACCATATCTACATCAACGTCTTCGGCAGATTGCAGCCTGCGCCGCCCTATTCTTGACATTGCAATTCCCTTTCTCTTTTTAATGAAGACAAAACATTAAGGAGACTAAGAGCCTTTTCCTCGAATTTTTCTATCCAGTAGTCACCCCTATTGTTCAATACGTAGTAGCCAACAAGGCATGGAATCGCAACAATCAGGCCAAAGGCGGTAGTAGACATGGCCACTGATATGCCACTGGCCAATATTTCCTGTTTCATCGCAGCATTAGCATTGCTGACACCCTGAAATGCTGTAATCAAACCAACAATAGTTCCGAGCAGTCCAAGCAGTGTTGAGATATTGGCAAACATTGTCAGGTAATTAACCCGTGCCTTTACCAACGGGATCTCCCTTAATATATTCTCCTCCATAGCGAGCTCGATTTCTTTATCCCTTTTACCTGACTTCAGCAGGCCTGCTTTCAAAATCCTGCCCAGAGGGTGTTTTTCAATTTTAGCGCACTCCTCCAATGCAGCCCGATAATTAGACTTTTCGAGTGATGACAAAATCCTTTGAAAAGCCTGGTCAGTGTTTAAATTAAGACGAAAAAACAGAAATACTCCCCTTTCCAGAAACAAAGCAAGGGCAGCGATCGAAACTCCCAGGATGACATACATGAACATACCACCATTTTGTAGAATTGAAAACATAGACAACCTCCTTTATTTAGCAACAGTTTTCATCATTAGTAATAGACAAAATATGTTATGTAATTTCATAGGTCATGTCAATCTACAGTCATTATAGCGTAGTCCATACTTCTTTGTTTTTCTCTTCCAAGCTCCAGGATTTTGCCCAATAAAAAGCCGCCGGAAGTCTAAAACTAGCATTTCTGGCGGCTCGGCTGACATAGACTTGGAGAAAAATTAGCTCCAAAATCCTTAGTCCCGTTGCTCTGCGCCCCATGGTTTCCCTTGGTTTGCTCTGAGCAGAAGATAAGCTTATGGTCCTGTCGAAGACAATTTCACATTTTGAATCATTTCCTTATTTGGTTACTATTCATATCGGCGTTGAAGATAAAAACTTTAATGAATATTGCCTTTAACAAAGCAAAACTCTTGGCAGAATAGTTCCTGGTACTGGAGAGTGAAACCAAGGTAAAACTGTTATATTCTAAAGTCATGGTTTGACATACACTCTTTATGGAATATAGTACGTATAAAAAAGAGGCAATCTAATTAGAGTCTGTCCATAAATTGCCTTTTTTTATTTTTGTCATACCCGAAGTCTTTAGTCGGGCATCCAGAAGTTATTGAAAACACTGAATTTCGGCTTAAGGACTGCTGGAATGACAGGTAGAGAGACTGAATTTATAAACAAACTCTCATTAGACTCTGTCAGTGCAATCCAACACAAGATTCCACTTCTTCAGGATGATAAAGACTTCAACCCCATAGAAGAATATTCTGTTCTAAAAAATGTCCGAAAAACATTCCGAAAACGTTAAGTTGACATTGATTATCATTTTCAGTATGCTAACCAAACAAGAACTATCTGAGGGTGATCGCATGTCCAGGCATATGATGGAAGTATTTCAAGATTATCTTGTTAGGCAGGGGCTTCGCCTGACTAGGCAGAGGGAGTTGATAGCAGGAACATTCTTCCGGCACAAAGGACATATCAGCACTGAAGAGCTTCACCATCAAGTACAAAAAATTGATGCCGGAATCGGGTATGCCACGGTTTATCGAACTATTAAACTGCTTTCCAGAGCTGGTCTTGCTGCACAAAGAAGTTTCGGAGAGTGCTTCGCCCGTTATGAGCCGGCAATGGAAACCGGGCACCACGATCATCTGATTTGTACCGAATGCGGCAGGATCGTTGAATTTGCAAACGATCGAATTGAATCGCTCCAACAGGCGGTCGCCATAGAGCATGATTTTCGGGTCACAGATCACAAACTGGAACTCTACGGAATCTGCAAAGAGTGCAAGGAACACTCTGGTTAACACATTTTTTTTGAGGAGCTAATGAAAATGAATTTCATATTCAATAGCTTTCACAAGAGGCTGTAACATAAGTAGTAATAGTTGTTTTTGTACAAGCAATCAACAACAAGGAGAGAAACAAAATGAACAAAATAAAAAGAGCATTTCTTACCTGTCTTCTGATCATGGGATTTACCATTCCGGCTTTTGCAGATAATGTTGCAGACAAATTGTCTGATATGGAAAAACAGATCGAAAGCATTACAAACGAACTGGCAGAACTGAAAATGGAACAACCGGTAGAGGAAGAAGCTGCAACCAAACTACACGGTTATGGCGAGCTGCATTACAGCGCTTCAGATAATACTGACGAGATAGACCTGCACCGTATGGTAATCGGAATCAGCCATAGCTTTACAGATAGAATAGTGCTTGACGTAGAGGTAGACTTTGAACATGCAGCCCAGGACATGGACTTGGAATTTGCACAGTTAGATTTTCTGATCAGCGAAGCCTTTAACCTGCGGGCCGGTGCGATGTTAATGCCGGTTGGATACATGAATGAATATCATGAGCCGCCACTTTTCTACAGCGTAGAACGTCCTTATGTTCAGAAGTACCTTATTCCAACGACCTGGAAGGAAGGAGGAATTGGGATATTTGGAGAACCAGCACCTGGACTTCGCTACCGCGCTTATATAGTGGGCGGTTTAGATGCATCAAAGTTCAGAGCAAAGGATGGTATCCGCAAAGGAAGACAGCAGATAAGTGAGGCCAAAGCCGAAGATCTTGCCTTTGTTGGAAGGTTAGAGTATGTAGGTATGCCCGGCCTTCAACTTGGAACGTCCTTCTATCGTGGCGGGGCAGCTCAGGGCAATTCCAACTTTGGAAATGCAACCGTTACACTGGCTGAAGCAGACCTTAGGTATAGACTTGGAAACCTGGAATTCACAGGACTGTATACTCAAACCAGCATAGACGATACAAATAAAATTTACGAAGCAACAAAGGTTTTTGAAGACACTGGAAGCCTTAAAACAGATGGAGAAGTTGTGGGCAAAAAACAGGTCGGATGGTATGTCGAACTTGCTTATCATATTCCTTTTTTCTTAAACGAAGCTGAACATGAAATTGTAGGTTTCGCCCGCTATGAGGCAATTAATACACAAAAAACACTTGCAGCTGGTCTTACCGGAAATCCAGCCAATGACAGAGATGTTACAACAATTGGGTTGGCCTACTATCCAGTACCCGATGTGGCGCTCAAAACAAATCTTGACATATGGAATGACGGTATAGGAGATAATTGGAATATCTTTAATCTCGGCGCAACCTATATGTTTTAGGGATAACGGAGTTCTAATGAGAATGATTGAGTTCAAGTTTACCCTAATTCTCCTGCTGGCTATTTTTACTTGTTTTTTATCAATATCAGAAGGCAAAGCCAAGATTTACTTAAATCACAAACAGGCGCTACAGAGAGCCTTTCCTGAGAACGGGACGGTTATTACTGAAGAGTCTGTCAAAATAACACCAGCATTGGCTGATAAAATTCGGAAAAAGGGTAAAATTAAAAAAAGATTTTTTTCCTCAAAAACAGTATATATTGGAAAAATTAAAAACAATATTGTTGGTTACGCCATAATAGATAATGTTAAGGGGAAGTCCCGCCCCATTACCTACATGGTGGTGATAGGGCCAGAAGGTAAGATCAAACAAGTCGAAATTTTAGCCTACCGGGAATCCCACGGTGGTGAAGTTCGATACCCGTCATTTCTTAAGCAGTTTATAGGCAAACAGGTTTCAGATCGCATTCGACACAGGCGGGATATCAAAAACATAAGTGGAGCTACGATTTCGTGCAGGGCAATAACAAACGGCACAAGAACAATGCTGATTTTATGGGAAGAAACCTACGGAAGCAAAAAGGTAAAAAAAGATAAAAAGAGTGTTAAAGAATGAAAACAACCAACGGTAACAAAGATGGTAATCCTGCCATAAAAGTTGCAACCGGATTTCTTCTGATGTTTCTTCTTGCAGGATGCCTGTTTTCTGTGGTTCATGGCATTATTAAGGTGGGATTTACTCCCAAAGACGTAAGGACTTACTACCTGGGAAACGAGGTGACAGAGTCACTATCAATAGAAGAGATAAGCTATCCAAGAGAACTACCGGAACTTATAGAGTCAACACACGTTCATCTATTTATGGTGCCTCTAATCTACTACCTGCTCTGTCATCTTTTTGCACAGACGGACATTCAGGCCAAATGTAAAATCACGGTTATAGTATTAACCTTTGGTTGCATCTTACTCTTCCTGGCTTCTCCCTGGTTGATAAGATATGTATCTTCCGGATTCGCGGTTCTGGTCCCTGCCACTGATGTTCTGCTGATTTTCTTAAGCGTAATTTTGGCAGGGATGCCATTCAGGCAAGTTCTGGCTTCGCGTTAAACTGGTTAAGCAGCGGGCAGCCATTACAACTGGCCTTTTTTCTGCAGAATTCTTTGCAGAGCCGTACAAAAAGAGCGTGATACTCGTTGTACATTTTACTGTCTGCCTGAAAGTGAAGGTTCTCATGAAATAAATTTTGGATTTCGTAATAGCTGGCTTTTTGTTCTATGAAACCATGCCGTATTAGAACCCGCTTTGTATATGCATCCACCACAAATACCGGTTTTTCTACAGCATAAAGAATAATAGAATCGGCAGTCTCCGGTCCAATACCTTTTACCGAAAGGAGTTTTTCTCTAAGCAGAACAAGTTCTTCTTTTTTCATCGCCGCAATTCCGCCGCGATAGTGCTTGTATAGAAAATCTACAAAAATTTTAAGCCTTACGGCTTTCTGCCTAAAATACCCTGAAGGACGTATAAGTTCTGCAAGTTCTTCTTCAGGCATTCTGCGGATAGCCTCAGCAGAAAGAGCCCTTGCTCCTTTCAGGTTATCAATGGCCCGCTCCACATTTTGCCAATTGGTGTTTTGGGTAAGTATTGCACCAACCGCAACTTCAAAGGGCGTTTTGCCCGGCCACCAGCATTGGGGACCGAAGTGTGTAAAAAGACGCTCGTATATAAATAGAAGTTTTTTCTTTGTGTTCTTTATGTTCTTTAGAGTTAAGTTTTGCTCGTTTGTCACGCTCAGGCAGTAGGAGGAGCAGTAAATACCCTGGAAACAAGCTCGTTATCCAACATTAAAATACCGCGGCCATCATCTCCAATCATTCTGACTTTTTTAAGAATAGCACTTACAGAAGCCTCTTCTTCGACTTGCTCGCTGACAAACCACTGCAGAAATATATCAGTGGCATGGTCATTTTCTTTTCGCACCTGGGTGAGCAGTTTATTTACACACAAAGTGACAAAGCGCTCGTGTTCCAGTGTTAATTCAAAAACCTGTTGAATTGAATCAAAACCCGTCTGTGGAGCTTTGATCGCTGTTGTCAAAGCATGACCGCCTGCTCCATTTATGTAATCAAATGTCTTCATTGCATGAAGAAGCTCTTCCTGGGCCTGAACCCTGAACCAGTTTGCAAATCCGGCCAATTCCTCGGTCGAAAACCAGGAAGACATTGAGAGATAAAAATAAGCGGAGTAAAACTCCATGTTCATGTGTTCATTCAGACTCTTGTTCAATTTTTTAGTTAACATTTCATATTCTTCTCCTCCTACTAAAATTATTAAAATTCAGGAAACATTTTTATCTCGATAGCGCTACCGGGCTTGACCTCACAACGAGCCGTCAGAATGCCTCCCTCCACATACGCGAGATCGTACATTTTAAAACCACTTCTAACCAGGTTTTGTGCATCAGCCGGACAGCCCTTTTCGCAGCCTGCAATTCCCTGAACCATTCTTGGAAGAAGTTCCCTCAAGTGCAGACCTTCCCCGGACAATCCTTTTCCGGATAGAAATTCTTCTATCTTACCTACAACAGCATCAACATCCATATGAAAATGATCCTCTACCTTTATTGGCAAAGATTCACCTGCTACCATCACATCAATATCCATAACACACAGTCTCCATTTAACTAGATTTGAGTTGAAAAAACTAGATTTAATAATACCAGTAAATTCAGTTACTTTAAAACTTCCCCCCCCGTTTATGCTGGTGTCTTTTAGCCTTAAGCCAGTCTAGAAAGCTCTGGCGGTACAGATAAGACACCAGCGCCGCACATGCTGCAAAAACAATTACTCCTCCAAGAAGCTTGTAGTCTCCACCTCTTACCAAACTCCCGCTTATTGAAAGCAAAACTGTACCAAACAACCTGCCCAAAGTGGATATCGCCAGAAAAGCACCAAACGACATATGACTTGTTCCGAGAATATAGCAGAAAAGATCTTTTGGAAAACCGGGTATCAGAAACAGGAAAAATGATATCCAAAGCCCACGATGTTCCATCAGAAAATCATATTTTTCAAGTGTCTTGCGGCTTGCGATCTTTTCGAGCATTGGTCTGCCAAATAACCTGGAAAGCATAAATGCTATTGCCGAGCCAACGGTCAGGCCAATGGTCGAGTACAAAAAACCGAGCATTCCCCCAAAAAGATAGCCGCCAACAAACCCGGTCATCTCACCGGGTATGGGAGCCACTAGTATCTGAGCCACCTGGATTCCTATAAAAACCACTGCTGATGCATGCCTGAATGAGCTTACAAACTCAATCAAACGTTCTCTGTTTAAAAAAACCTGGTGTAAATCCGAGTAATATACAGCCAAGCCAGCTCCGATCATTACCATGAGAAATAGAACAAACTTCAGAATAGTTCTGTTTTTATTCTTATTACTCAGGTTGTTTGGTTGAGCTTGCTCGTTCATGAGTCCAATTCCCTATGGAATATGAAAACGTCCACATCCTCCAACATGCGCAAATTCCCCGCAACATGTTCCACCAGCGCAGGCGACCGATGTCGTCCACCAGTACATCCCAGAGCTATGTTAAGAATGCTCTTACCTTCTTTTAAATATTGCGGCACAACGTACTGAAGCAGCTTTTCAAAGTGATCCAAAAACTCCTTGGTTTCATTTTTTGAAAACACGAAATCAGCTACCACACGATCAAGTCCTGTAAAATGTTTCAGCTCCTCTACGAAGTAAGGGTTTGGCAGAAATCTCACATCCATTACGATATCAGCCTCGGAAGGCACGCCGTATTTGAATCCAAATGAGATAAAGCTTACTCTGAGCCTGGCCTGGTCAGGATTTTCCGCATAGCTTTTTAGTATATATTCCCGGGTCTGATGCGGCGAAAAATCGCTGGTATCTATCACACAATCCGCCAGTTTGGAAACAGGTAGCATCGCTTTTTTCTCTCTAATGATTGCATCCCTTATGGAGCCTGTATCTCCAAGAAGCGGATGAGGCCGTCTTGTTTCCTTGAAACGTCGGATGAGTACATCCACATCCGCCTCCAGAAAAAATATTTCCAGTTTAAAACCGGATGCGCGAAGTTCGAGGCATATATTTTCGAAGTTTTCCACGCAATTTTTTGCGCGGATATCCAGACAAAATGCGATGCGTGAAACATCATTATTGCTTAAAGATAATGAAGCTTTATTAAGAAGATCAGCCGGCAGATTGTCTATACAATAAAAACCCACGTCTTCCAACGCTTTAAGCGCAACACTCTTGCCTGCACCGGATATGCCGGTGATGATCGTAATATGGCGTTTTTTTGCGCTCATGATGGGTGGAGATGTAAAGAGTAATAGGTAAAGTGGGGGGGAAGAGAAGAGACAGCCCCCCTTTTAAAAACTAGTCAGGCTCTATCAAACCTATGTTTCCGTCTTTTCGCTTGTAGACAACATTTATGTCGTTGCTTGCTGGATTAACAAAGGCAAAAAATTCGTTTCCCAAAAGATCCATCTGCATAGCTGCTTCCTCTGAAGTCATAGGCTTTGGGTTAAACCGCTTGCTTTTAATAATAAGAGGACCTGCTTGCTCCTCAATTGGTAGATCCTCTGTATATTCTAATTCGACTTTTATACTTCTATCATCGCCTTTGCGGTGAGAATCCATTTTTTCTTTATATTTTTTCACCCGGCGCCCCAGCTTATCAAGCACCTCGTCTATCGAAGAATACATCTCTTCCGTAACACTCTCAGCCGGAATTATATGCCCGTTAATCTTAAGCAGCGCTTCGACCTTATGCCTGTACTTCTCTAAACTAAATATGAAATTAGCTTCGGTAATATTCGCATCAAATTTATCGAACTTCCTGATTTTATCTTCCGCATATGTTCTTAGAGCATCGGTTACCTCAACATGTCTGCCAGTTACAATAACATTCATAAATCTGTCCTCCTTTTCTTGTTAGTTTATCGCTAAGGTGATGACTAAATATTCTTGCGATAATTCTGCGATGGAATTCTGAGTTCACTCCTGTATTTAGCCACTGTTCTTCTGGCTATGGTTACACCGCTAGATTTCAGTAGTTCAACTATCTTATTATCGCTGTACGGTTTATTTGCATCTTCTTCCGCGATAACTTTTCTGATTATCTCTTTAACAGAAGTGGATGCCACATTGGAATTACCGCTTGAGCTCTGAAGTGAGCTGGAAAAAAAATACCTGAACGACAGAAGTCCGTCTGGAGTTTGAATATATTTACTGGAAGTCACCCTGCTGATAGTGCTTTCGTGCATGCCGAGATCCTGTGCGATTTCCTTAAGCGTAAGCGGGCGCAGATGCGCGACTCCTTTTTCGAAATATTCTTTCTGAAACTCCAGTATGCTCTCTGTAACCCTGTAGATGGTTTTGTTCCGCTGGTCGAGGCTTTTAAGAAGCCAAAGCGCCGAACGCATCTTTTCCTCTAGAAAGGCTTTTTCCTCGCTCGTAAGGAGTTTCTTTTCATTAAATATCTTACGATAAAAATTACTCATCCTGAGCCGCGGCATCCCTTCTTCGTTAAGCATAATACGAAAACCATCATCTTCTCTGGTTAGATACACATCAGGCACAATATAAGTGGTTTCTGTGGAAATAAAATTCCGGGCAGGACGCGGCTCCAACGACCCGACAACCTGTACTGCTGCAAGAACGTCATCCAGGGGCGCCCCGCATTTGTCAGCAAGTTGCTGGTACTGCCGACGCTGAAGCTCATTCATTCCTTCTCTAATAATTAGATCAAGCAATGTACCTTCAAGACCAAGCTCTCGGACTTGAATGAGCAGACATTCCTGCAAGTCTCTTGCGGCAATTCCAGAGGGATCGAACTTTTGTACGATCTCCAGAGCCTCTTCCACCCTACATTGTTCCACCTCGCAAGGCAAAGCTATCTCATCAATTGATGCTTGCAGATAGCCGTCGTCACTCAAGTTGCCAATTATGAATTCGCATACGTTTTTTAGACTCTCATCAATCTCCAAGAACCGAAGCTGCCAAAGCAGATGATCCACCAGGTCGTTACGCTGGCTTATAAACTGCTCAAATGCTGGCGTATTGTCTACACCAGAGTTAAAATAACCCAGATCCCGACCGTCTGAAGCACGATCGCTGAAATAGTCATCTGAAGTATAGTTAAAAACCTGCTCTATATTATCCTCTTTTAAAAGAGGCATCTCGGCATCATCAGATTTATCTATTCGAGCTTCCTCGTTCTGTCTTTCCTCCGGCGTGATCGCCTGCTCATCTATTGTTTCCTCCAAAACAGGGTTCTCTATAAGTTCCTGATTTAGAAGCTGTGATAATTCAAGTTGAGGCAATTGAAGAAGCTTAATCGCCTGCTGCAATTGAGGGGTAAGTATTAACTTCTGAGCAAGTTTGAGTTGAAGGCTAAGTTCTAATCCCATACCTTTCGCCTTTTAATTTTTCTCTGCTATTCATGGCTAAAGTTTAAATACTAAAATCCTCTCCCAGATAGGTTTTCCTTACAGTCGGAGACTTCACAAGCTCGCTTGGCGAGCCAGCTTTCAGTATTTTGCCGTCGTTCACAATATAAGCCTTATCGGTTATAGATAGCGTATCCCTTACATTATGGTCAGTAATCACTACTCCGAGCCCTTTTTGCTTGAGATGTTCTATTACTTTTTTCAGGTCCAATATAGTAATCGGGTCGATTCCTGCAAAAGGCTCATCAAGAAGAAGAAATCCTGGTTCTACTGCCAATGCCCTGGCAATCTCCACTCTCCTTCTCTCCCCTCCAGAAAGATGAACCCCCCTGCTCTCTGCAATGTGAGCAAGGTTGAATTCCTCCAGTATGTCCATGGATTTCCTTCTCCCTTCGTTTTTTTTGAAACCCAGAATTTCCATAACAACCATCAGGTTCTCAATTACTGAAAGCTTGCGAAAGATCGACGGTTCTTGTGGAAGATAGCCGATCCCCATTCTGGCCCTCTTGTACATTGGCAGGTTTCCTATAGGGTTTCCATCAAGCAATATATCACCCGCGTCAGGTTTTACAAGTCCAACGATCATGTAAAACGTGGTGGTTTTACCTGCCCCGTTTGGTCCCAGCAAGCCAACGACTTCGCCCGAGGCTACCTCAAGAGAAATGTCCTGAACCACAGTCTTGCCCTTGTAGACCTTTTTTACGTTTTTTACGTTAAGCGTTCGCCTCATTTATTGTGCATATATACACGACTGTCCTTAACAACCAACCGGTCTTTAGAGGGATAATAAAATATCTTCGAGCCAGTAACCAGGTTATCACCTTCCAGTATCCTGGGGTCGCCCCGAAAATCTATCTTTTCCTCGTCCCCATAATAAGTTGCCCGCTCAGCGACTATGGAACGTTTATCCTTAACCATCCTGACTGAACCCTCGTACTCAATACGGACAAT